>JAFGLB010000010.1 GCA_016928255.1 Bacteroidota bacterium | reverse complement strand
GCACGAATCGGTTTTCCGTCAGCCATCATCTGCTTCACGACAGAGACAAGGACTGTCATTCCAAGATCCTTGAACGATCCTGTATGACTGTTGCCGCAGAGCTTTACCCATAGATCGGGAACGCCAATATCTTTTCCCAGCCGCTCTGCCCAAAAGCAATTCGTATGCCCTTCGTACATAGATACGACATTTTCATTGTCAATTACCGGGCAGACCCATTCCTTCTTTCCCCACACACCGCTCGCATACGGCCATTTGTTGGTTCTCATCCGGTCGTCAAATAGTTTCTTCCATGATGCTGCGGATTTACGCTTAAGCGTTTTAAGATTATGCTGAACATCCAGCAGGCCGCCGCAATTCTCGCAGGTATAAATCACATCATAAATGGAATATTTCTTTCCGCATCCCCTGATACATTCCAGCCAAGTTTGCTGCATAATGATATTCTCCTGTTACTTCAATATAATAATCGAAATTTACCTCAAGACTAAATTATCTCAATAAATACAATGTTTCAACATTTATTATCAACCCAATTTCCGCGCAGTAATAACCGACCTGAAAGCAGTTGTCGGCATGCAGTGTATATCCGCAAAACCTGCATCCGACAGCATATCTTTCATCTCAGCAACAGAATAACATTTACCTCTCGTAGAGAGCATGAGCAAAACAGAGTATTCCGCCGCTGCAAGAGGTCCGGTTTTTTTGCCGTTGATGTGAACATCATGAATAACAATAAGGCCGTCAGGCATGATCGATTCGTACGATTTTCGTAAAAGAAATCTGACACTCTTTGCATCCCAGTCGTGCAAAACATGCGACATAAGATGTATATCAAATCCTTTCGGCCACGCGCTCGAAAACATGTCTCCGGAAATTACAGATATCTTTTTTGAAAAGCCCTGCTGTATTATTGCTTTCTTTGCCATTATATCAACGGGGTTTTTCTCAAGAACAGCCGCCCGCAAATTGGGATACCTTCGCACAATTTCGCATGAATAAATTCCTGATGCACCTGCAATATCGAGAAGCTTATTATAATCGTTACAATCCAGCTTCCCGGCCAATACCGGTGCCATAATTGAACCCCTGCTGTCCATTGCCGCGGTGAAAGACCCGGCAAATTTCTTTTTGGACATAGCCCTGGCCCATTCTTTTCCCTTGGGCGAATACGCCCAATTCATAGGACTGTCTGTCCGCAATACATTCAAAATGTCCCTGCAGACAGGCCGCTCCAGCAGTGAATTGAAATAACCGCTGAGATCTGATTTTGAACCTTTTATAAAGAACCGTCGGCCGTGTTCAGTAACGATATATTTCGATCCGTGCTTTTTAATTAATTGCAGAGAAGAAAAAAAAGTCAGCATTACATCTGCCGGCCTTTCGGCAATTTTCAGATTTCTGCAAAGACTTTTAAGATCCGACGGTTCTTCATTAAGCCGGTTAAAAAAGTCCATATATCCGACAGCGGAAATTAAAAGATCCGTTGCAAAAATACTGTCCCGCCTGCGGATCAATTCCTTAAAAAAACCGGCTTCTGTCATACCCATATAGTAATAATACTGATAATCATCAGTATGAACATTGTGCAGCCCAGCACGCGGCCTGCTTTAACGGAATTGAACATCTTCGCGATTAAGTCACCCATTTTCAGCCAGACCAGCATACAGGGAAATCCGACCAATCCGAAGCTTATCGCATAGACAAAAACATTAAGATGAATATTGTTGGATTGAGGCAAAAAAGCGCTTGCGCCGCTGATTGCCATAACCCATGCTTTCAAATTGACAAACTGCATGAAGAATGCCTTTCCGAATCCGATTGCCGCACTCTCGCCGGGTTTTGTTTCGATACTGATTTTCCTGAGCACAAATGCTAGGTAAAGCATCCAAAGGGATCCGACTATTTTCAGTATAAGGCCTGCAGCCGGATTGGCTGTGATAATATTTGCAATACCATAGCCCGCCAGACAGAGCATTATAAAAAAACCTAGAAAAATGCCCAGCATGACATTTTTCGAATCGTTAAAACCGTACGCTTTTCCGTAAGAAAGAAGCATTAGGTTGTTAGGGCCGGGGGTAATTGACATTAATGATGCATACAGGAGATATCCAATGATATTGAAATTCATGCTTGCTCTTCGATCTTCTATTCCCCTATCATTTCGACTGCTTTCCAGTAACGCTCTCAATATTAAGCTTTAGAATGACCATTTTTTCTATTTGGTTTTCCTTATAGATATTATTTTCTTTTTTCCCATGCTGGGTCATGATTATATCGAGTCCTTGTTTTTTCCGTTCAACGTCTCTGATAATCTCTATCTTGCCGTATCCAATTAATGAACGGTATTTGGTCGACCAGCTGCATGGCACATCATTTCTTATGATTTCCGCTATATCTTCTATTTCAAAGCATGCTTTATTATTTTTTTTTATCAGGTCGATTTTCCTGCCTTCAGGCGCCGAGTGTATATATAAGGCATTTTTATAATAACCGTAATTCACGGGCACAATGTAAGGAACGCCCTCGTCAGCCAGTCCGAGTCTGCATATCAAAGACGATGATAAAATTTCTTCGATAGTTTTTTTATCTGTAATTTCCTGTTCTTTCCTTCTCAATCGGGCGGGATACAAATTTAAATTGTGATAAATGATTTCATAAGTTCAAATCCGTTGTGCACAACAAATCCGGTCTGTTTGGCATTAGATTCGCTTAACGGTAAATGAATATCACCGGAAACTCCTTCGCCTGCCATGGCAAATGGAACAGCTTCATTTGTATGTCCCCTGGTCGATACCGGCGTCGGATGATCTGGCATGACCAGAATCCGCCAGTCTTTATATTTTTTAAGTTCATTCAAAACCGGGCCTACAATATGCTTGTCTATTTCCTCCAGTGCCTTTTTCTTGATCACAGCATCGCCGGCATGTCCTGCTTCATCGGTTGCTTCCACATGAACGAGCACGATATCATATTTTTTCAGCGCTTCAATAGCTGCAATTCCTTTCCCGTTGTAGTCAGTATCGAAATATCCTGTTGCGCCTTTTACATTTATATGATCGAAACCGATAAGAAATGCCAATCCCTTTACAAGATCAACAGCAGTTATTGCCGCCCCTTTTAAACCGTATTTATCTTTAAAGGCTTCCATTTTCGCTTTTTTTCCATGTCCCCAGAGCCAGATGGATGAAGCTTCGTTCTTCTTTGCCTCTCTTCGTGAGAGATTTACTTTGTGGTTTTTAAATAGTTTTTCACTCTTTAGTATCAGATCCGTTAAAACATCTGCATTCTTTCCCGCCGGCAGCAAGTCGACAACATTTTTTCCAATATGATCATGCGGCGGTTGAAGCTGAAGATTTGAAAAATCATATCCGTTAACGATCATAAGATGCCTGTAGCCGACACCCGGATAAAACCGGATGTGCTCATCTCCAAATTCCTTGTTCAGATCATCAATAAATGTTTTGCCTTCTTCGCTGGAAATATGCCCGGAACTGTGGTCTATCATTTTTCCATCTGCAGTTGTTACAAGGTTGCATCGAAATATCCAATCATTATCCCCGACGTTAATTTCCTGTGCAACTGCCTCTATTGGCGCCCTGCCGGTATAATATTTTGCCGGATCATATCCCAGAACAGCCATCATAGCCACATCGCTTCCCGGCTGCAGTTCCGGAGGTACGGTTTTACATAATCCCTGCATTCCAGTCATCGAAATCGAATCGATATTCGGTTTTTCTGCCGCTTCAAAAATTGTCTTTCCGCCGAACATCGGCAGCGGCCTGTCTGCTGCTCCATCGGGCACTACGACGACATATTTCCTGCTCAATTTTTTCCCTTTCACTAATGCGGTAAATAATGCAACAGTTTCAGCAGATCAGAAAACACTCCGCCTGCCGTAACATCGGCTCCTGCACCCGGACCCTGGACAACCAGCGGTGTTTTTGAATACCGCTGTGTAGTAAACGCTATTATATTATCGCTGCCTTTTGTAGAAGCAAGCATATGACTGCGCGGAACTTCCAAAATTCCGGCAGAAGCCTTTTTGCCTTCCAGTACTGCAACATACCGGAGAACAGAATTATTTGCGTGAGCCGATTCAAGCCGCTTTTTCATCGCACCGTCATACTTTGCATATTTCTTGAAAAACTCTTTAGAAAAACTGCCGCTCCGCAGAGGTTGAGGAACAAGATTTTCCACTTTTATATCGCTCATATCCATCTGAAGACCGATCTGCCTGGCAAGAATTAATAACTTTCTTGCCACGTCGTTGCCCGACAGGTCTTCACGCGGATCGGGTTCTGTATATCCGAGTTTAAGAGCATCTTCAACCAGCGCGCTGAACGGCATCGATCCGTCAAAATGATTGAAAAGATGGCTGAGTGTTCCTGAAAACATTCCTTCTATCTTTACAATCTGGTCGCCGCTTGCAATCAAATCCTGCAGTGTGGAAATAATCGGGAGCCCGGCACCCACATTTGCTTCGTAGAAAAACATCTTTTGCCTGATTTTCATCAATTCGGTCAACCGTTTGTACCGCGCCCATGGAAGTACATTCGCTCTTTTATTTGGTGTTACTATGTGCATATTGAGTTTTACGAAGTCCTCATAAAGATCAACGATCTCCGGACTTGCGGTGCAATCGACAATAACTCCATTTGTCAACTGCAGTTTTGCGATATTCAGCAGGAACTCGGAATAATTCATATGTTTTGATGAATTACTTAAAACTTCTTTCCATTGCTTAAGATCTATTCCTTTTGAAGAAAAAACCGCTTTACCAATATCGTAAATACCGCATACTCGCACATCGAATCCTTCTGAACGGAGATAGTTTTGCTGCTGATGAATTTGCTTAAGCAAAGTGCCTCCGATATTTCCAGGACCGATCAATACGACGCCAAGTTTTTTTCTCGGTTCAAAAAATGCTTCGTGAATAACGTTTAAGGCTAAAATCTTCTGGCTCTCATCTATTACAAAGGAGATATTTCTTTCGGATGCTCCCTGGGCAATAGCGGATATATTAACATGATTCCGTCCCAGCGCCTGAAAAACTTTTCCCGACACACCGGGAGTGCCTTTCATACCGTCTCCGACAATAGCCACAATGGTCTGTGCCGGCTTTTCATCCAGCGAAGTCAGTTTTGACTGCAGTTCAAAATGGAATTCCTGATGCACCGCTTTTTTTGCTTCCGCCGCATCGGTTGTATTCACTGCAAAACAGATCGTATGCTCGGACGATGCCTGAGAAATCAGGATTACATTCACCCGATGCGAAGCGAGAGCACGGAACAACCGCTCGGCAATTCCCGGAACACCCACCATGCTCATTCCGCGCAAAGTAAGAAGAGTGCAGTCATCAACAGAAGTGATTCCCTTCGCGACGCCTTCCCACTTGTCAACCTCATGCGATATCCGCGTTCCTTCCGCTGCCGGATTCAGCGTATTCTTTATGAGAATAGGAATATGTTTGGCAACCGCAGGAGCTATTGATGATGCATGAAGCACTTTTGCCCCGAAATAGGAAAGCTCCATAGCTTCTTCGTACGACATATTTGGGACTACAAATGCCGATGGAACCGTGCGGGGATCTGCACTCATAATACCGTCGACATCCGTCCATATTTGAATTTCGGTCGCACCTAAGGCAGCGCCAAATATCGCTGCGGTATAATCTGAACCGTTTCGGCCGATCGTTGTGGTAAGTCCGTCGTCTGTCGAGCCGATAAATCCGGTTACAACAGGGATAAACTGCTTCCTGAAGACTTTAAAGATTTTTGAGAAGCAGGATTGTATTGCGTGATTTGTCTTCTCAAACTGAACCACGGCGTGTGTAAACTGATCGTCTGTTTTGACAAGTTCGCGCGAATCCACAAAACAAGCCGGATGCGTCCTCTGGAGAAAAGATGCAATTATCATGGCCGAGCATCGTTCGCCGAAACTTGCCGTCAGGTCAAGAGCACGCGGTGAACTGTGCCGGAGCAGGAAAATTCCCTGCAGTGTATCATGAAGTTCAGAAAGCAGTGCCTGAAGATCCGCCACAACCTGCTTGGGCGGTTTTCCGTTATGCAGTTCTTTAAGAACCGACATATGGAGATCTGCAATTTGGATGTAGCCAGACTGGAATTCTTTTTTTCCAAGCTCCGCCTGGCGCGCACATTCCAGCAGACTGTTTGTAATTCCGTTAAAAGCAGAAACAACTACAACAACACGTTCTTTTTTTGCGGCACTCAAAATAATCGAAGCAGCATTGCGGATACGCTCCGGATTTGCTACAGATGTTCCGCCGAATTTTAGTACTTTTTTAGACGACATAGAATTTCCCGGTAATTATTTAGTGGCTGTCTGTATTAAATTGATTGTCTTCTTTACAGCCCTTCTGCAACCATATCTCCGATTTCTTCAGTTGAATATCCCATTTTCCCCGCCGCAAGAGTTTTCAGTTTTGTCTGAACAAGTTTAATAACCGAGCTCTCAACGGCTTTGCCGGCTTTTTCTTCGCTTACAGTTTCTAAAAGCATTCCCAGAGCGCAAATTGCCGCTAGCGGATTGATTACATGCTTTCCGGTATATTTAGGAGCCGAACCGCCTATAGGTTCGAACATGGAGACGCCTTCCGGATTAATATTACCGCCCGCTGCAATACCCATTCCGCCCTGCACCATCGCACCGAGATCTGTAATAATATCGCCGAACATGTTATCAGTTACGATCACATCGAACCATTCAGGATTCTTTACGAACCACATTGTAGTTGCATCAACATGAGCATAATCAGTCTGGATGTCGGGATATTCTTTCTTTACCTCGTCAAATGTTCTCTGCCAGAGATCCCATGCAAAAGTCAATACATTGGTCTTGCCGCAAAGAGTCACTTTTCTTTTTTTGCTGTTTCTTTTCTTGCAGTATTCAAATGCATACCTGATACAGCGCTCGACTCCCTTTCGTGTATTATGTGAAATCTGTACGGCAACTTCATCTTTTGTTCCCTTGTTTTCAAAACTGCCCAGTCCTTTATACAGTCCTTCCGAATTTTCACGAACTACGACAAAATCAATATCCTCCGGTTTCTTATCTTTCAGCGGGCAGAATAGCTCGTTATATAGTTTGATAGGGCGCAGATTGATATATTGATCCAGTGCAAAACGTGTTTTAAGCAGGATGCCCTGTTCAAGAATTCCCGGTTTTACATCGGGGTGTCCGATAGCGCCGAGAAATATAGCATCGAATTTTTTTAATCCTTCAAGTTCTTCGTCTGTAATTGTTTTACCGGTTTTCAGGTATCTTTCTCCGCCGTAATCGAACATTTTTGTGGTGTATGAAAATCCGAATTTTTGGGATGCAGCTTTCAATACTTTTAAACCTTCAGCAACTACTTCAGGTCCGGTGCCGTCACCGCCGATTACAGCGATATTGTAATTATTAGCCATTGTATTCCTTCTGTCAAATATTTTTTAAATGTTGTTTAATGTCTTGCTCAATTCTTTTGATCTTTCTGTTGCAGTAACCACTGCATTAATCAGCATCGCGCGCAATCCATGCGATTCAAGTTCGTGAATTGCATTTATAGTAGTGCCTCCGGGGGTAGTTACCTGGTCGCGCAATATTGCAGGGTGCAGCCTGGAAGTCTTTGCCAGTTTTGCTGAACCTAGTACAGTCTGAATAGCCAGTTTTGTCGCCACATCGCGGGCGAGTCCCATTTTAACTCCGCCGTCAACGAGTGCTTCGATAACCATATAAATGTATGCAGGACCGCTGCCGCTCAGCCCGGTTACGGCATCAAGCTGGTCTTCACCGACAATCACAACTTCGCCTACCGCTTGAAAGATGGATTTCGCAATTCTTTGCTGTTCGTTTGTGACATGTTCACCGAATGCAATTGCAGCGGCGCCTTCGTCCACTGTCGCCGCGATATTCGGCATAGTTCGAATAATTCCCAGTTTTATGCCTAGTATCTGCTGTATGAATTCGATTTTTATTCCGGCAACGATGGATATTATAAGATGATTCGGTTTAATAACCGGTTTTATTGTACGCAGAACACTTTCAAGTGTCTGGGGTTTTACACACAAAAGAATAATCTCTGAAATTTCCACCGCTGCACTCAAATCGGCTGCAATACGAATTTTCCATTCTGCAGAAAGCGCCTGCAGCCGCGGAAGATTTGTATCACATGCAAGTATTTTTTTTGCAGGCGTGAGCTTTGCATTAATTATTCCCTTCATCAATGCCGATCCCATGTTTCCCGCGCCAAGTATTGCTATATGCTTATCGATATGGTGATGCTCATCGTGGCTCTGGGTCATATCTTTTCCTTTCAATGCATTCCGGCTTTATTTAATTCTTTCCATTCACTGTCTCGTATTTTTCAATCTCTTTTATAAATTTTTGCAAGTATTCCAATTCGTCCACACCGTTCATAAGGCAGTATTTAGAAAACGGATCTATAGGAAATTTTGCCGTGGTTCCCGACGGGTATGTAATTTCCTGCGTTTCCAGATTTATTGTCACTTCTGCATTCGGAGATTTAATTATCTCGTCTTTCAATTTATTATGTTCAGCATGCGTCAGAACCACCGGAAGTAATCCATTTTTCATTGCGTTGCTGCGGAATATATCTGCGATTGTCGTGCTGATAACGGCACGAAATCCAAAATCTGTCAGCGCCCAGGGTGCATGCTCGCGGGATGAACCGCACCCGAAATTATCGCCTGCCAGAAGTACCTGTGAACTCTGGTGCTGAGGCTGATTTAAAATAAAATCCGGTTTTGGTGAACCGTCTGAATTATACCGCCAGTCGCAAAACAACTGTTTGCCAAGCCCCTTTTTATCCGTGACTTTTAAAAACCGGGCCGGGATTATCTGATCGGTATCAACATTGTCGGCCAGCAGCGGAACAACGCGTGAAGTTAATGTAGTAAATTTTGCCATAATTATTCTTTATTAAATTAGTAAATGATTACATTTTCTGTGCTTCGATCTCAAGCCGTACCATGCTCACACGAATAATATTGTCCTCATCTGCAGGGTGCCGTTTAATATATTCATCTGCCAGCTGTGAGATGAACGGTTCTCTTTTTTCATCAGGCAATTGCTGTGTATAAGGCAGCCATGTTGTCCTAATCCACGATTTAAAACCTTCTAATCCCTGATGTGCTGCAATTTTTGGAATAAGCTCCGCTCTTTTTACGTTTAATCCTGTTTCAAGAAGCCATACACTGTATTCGTAAGGACTGTAGAATCCGTATGAAAAATTAAATTCTCTAAAATACTTTGCCCATTCTTCTCTATTAAGCAAGCGGTCAAGTGCGGTCATCACTTCGCCTGCGTTTCCGCGGCCGCCCATCTGCAGCAGTATTTTTCCGCCATGTTTAAGGCTCTTATAAATTCCACTCAGTACCGGACGGTGGTCTGACACCCAGTGCAAAGCCGCATTTGAAAATACAATATCGAACTCATTCTCAAACGGCAGATTACAGGCATCTTCAAGCTGAAACCTTAAATTTGTAAAAACATCTGCGGAAAACATGCTTTGTGAAAGCCTGATCATATCTTCCGAATTATCGATACCCATAACAGATCCGTCCGGCAGAAGTACGGCAATTTCCGCCGTAACTTTACCGTCGCCTGATCCTATATCAAGCAGTCTTTCATTCCCGATTAAACCAAGTTTGCGGATGAGTTCCTGTGCCCATTTCTGCTGAACACCCGAACTCCTTGCATAATCAACCGCATTCCATTCGTACATTCTCATATATTTTTCAGCTTAATAATGACCGGACATCAGTAATTTTACCGGTTACTGCTGCTGCAGCAGCCGTTAGCGGCGAAGCAAGAAGCGTTCTTCCGCCTTTACCCTGCCGTCCTTC
>JAFGLB010000075.1 GCA_016928255.1 Bacteroidota bacterium | reverse complement strand
TTGTCATGATAACTGATTTTGCTGTAACTCACCATAAAATAATATACTTATAATTATTCTATGGTTACATTCTTACATAATTACCTAGTTTTATGACCGGCTTCTTTCGTAATATGGGCGATATGTTTGTTCGTGATTTGACCTGGAATGATTTTAACAGGACATTCAATGAAGATTTCCGCGGTATGTATGAGTTTTACAAGAAGAATATCAAACCTGAAGAGGGAAATAAAAACAGAATCAAGCGCACTATCAGATTCCTGTGGTTCCTGTTCCTTGCTTTCCTGATGAAGCTTACACCGCCCCGGCGGTTGATGTATGCAATTGCTCTAATTTTTATTATTATTTCTTATTCGCAGAATCAAATATCAGCGGCAGTGTATTCATTCATAATTGTTACGATCCTTCTGGCGATGGAACTTGCTGATAAATTGATAACAAAAGATGAACTGAGCATAGCACGTGAAATTCAGCTTAGCCTTCAGCCGTCCGGTATTAAGATGCTGCCGGGGTATGAATTCTCTGCGCACAGCGAAGCGGCAAAGGAAGTGGGCGGCGATTACTACGATGTAATTAAACTGCCGGATGAAAGCACGCTCGTTCTGATTGGAGATGTATCGGGGAAGGGGATTTCTTCAGCGCTATATGTGGTAAAAACACAAACAGCTCTGCAGCTGTTTGCATCCGAGACTAGCGATTTGCGTGAACTGCTCATACGTCTTAATTCTTATATCTACGGCCAGCTTAAACGGAATTATTTTTTATCTCTTTTCCTGGCCAAGCTTTATCCGGATGGGAACGTGGAATACTGCCGTGCGGGACATCCCCCGGCTTTGCTTTATCAAGCATCCAGCAATGATGTGTCCTGGTTGAAGCCAAATGGATTTGCAGTCGGTATGGCGGTGTCATCAAATAATATATCACCCGAACAGAAATTAAATACCGATTTCGGGCATTCGCTTGAAATTAAGAACCTCCGAATGCAAGAGAAGGATCTGCTCTTTCTGTTTACCGACGGAGTCAGTGAGTCTGTGAGTATTGATGGGAAAGAATACGGGCAGGACAGAATTGCCGGACTGATTAAAAAAAATGCGGATAAAAGCATGGAAGTAATTAAAGAACACGTCAAAGAGGAACTTCTATCTTTTCGAAAGGGAGCAGAGTTAAGAGACGACACTACATTTGTATTATTAAGACGTTCCTAATATGAAAAGGCCATTCAAGAATGAATGGCCTTACGCGATATCGATTTATTATGTATTCCCTTTAATGGAATGAATGACCGCCGCGGACGTGACCGGCGTTTGCGTTTACAATAAATCGCTGTCTTTTTTGAGCCTGATTTTTATATTTGGATTTCAGCGGGTTCTCCGAGAACTTTCTTCGAACGGAACTGTCGATCTTTAGCTCTTTTGACGGCGGGACGTTAGCAGGTTTCATAAATATCCTCCTTACGTTTTTAATTCGGTAATTCGTGTCTAATAGTGATGATACATAGTTACATATCAATTGTCAAGGGCTGATGACACAAAATCCAGTTGCTCTACTAGGACTTTTTGCCTATATTTTAATAAAATTGCCATAATGCTGGTGTAGCTCAGTGGTAGAGCAGTCCCGATTATATCGGGATAAACCGCAGGTCTAGTGATTGATAATAAATAATTTGCTGGTGTAGCTCAGTGGTAGAGCAGCGGTTTCGTAAACCGCAGGTCGTCGGTTCAAGTCCGACCACCAGCTCAATTGGTGCTTCAGAGATCAGAAGGAATTTACTGCCTAACCGTCTCCATGTAATCTATAATCAATAATTCGGAAAATTAACGATTGTCTTTTTTTGAGATTCTTTTTATTGCCCTTAGCTTGGCCTCAGATGCATTTGCAGTCTCCATAAGTGCCGGTTCTGCGGGAGTGACTCAAAGTCCGAGGGCCATGTTCCGATTATCATTCCATTTTGGTCTTTTTCAATTCTTAATGCCTATTATAGGCTGGCTTGCGGGTTTCAGTGTTGTATCCTATATAGAATCATTCGATCATTGGATAGCTTTTGGCCTGCTTATGTGGGTTGCTGTTCATATGATACTTTCCATTAAAAAGGACGGCGAGCAGATCAGCCAGCATGATCCCAGCCGGGGGATGATGCTGATAATCTTATCAGTTGCAACAAGTATCGATGCCTTTGCTGTAGGATTGAGTTTAGCTTTACTGCAAGTGTCTATTTGGTATCCTGCTGTTGTTATCGGTTTAGTAACAGGTATTGTCTCGTTTATTGGTATTTTACTCGGCCGGCAGCTCTCAGAGAAAATCGGTAAAGCTGCAGCATTATTCGGGGCAATTTTACTAATAGTAATTGCTGTAAGAATTCTTTTTTCCCATCTTTTTCCCGGTTAATACTTGTTCTTGGTCAAGCTGTGAAAAAATGATTGATTGTGGCGTCATCTTTTCATAATTTACATAAGTTTAGCAGAATATTAGCTTTTGAAAGGATTATATGAACGAAGGCAGAATCGTACAGGTAATTGGACCTGTTGTTGATATTGACTTTTCGGGCGGAAAATTACCCGAAACTATGAATGCAGTAAGAATTCCCAGAAAAAACGTTGAAGGAGTTGAAGAAGATTTAATTGTTGAAGTACAACAGCAGTTAGGCGAAGATCGTGTTCGTACTGTAGCGATGGATTCAACTGACGGATTAGTTAGGGGAATGAAAGCATATGATACGAGCTCTTCAATCACCGTACCTGTAGGTCCGGAAGTACTGGGTCGTTTAATCAATGTGCTTGGTACGGCTATAGACGGACTTCCGCCGATTAAGTCAAAAACAAGTTATCCAATTCATAGACAAGCTCCCGGTTTTAATCAGCTCTCGACCAAAAAAGAAATGTTTGAAACGGGAATAAAGGTTATCGATCTCCTTGAACCGTACACAAAAGGCGGGAAAACCGGACTTTTCGGCGGTGCTGGAGTGGGCAAAACGGTTATTATACAGGAACTTATTCATAATATTGCCACTCATCATGGCGGCTATTCGGTCTTTGCCGGCGTGGGTGAGCGTACTCGCGAAGGCAATGATCTTTGGCTGGAGATGAAGGAATCCGGAGTTCTGGCAAAAACGGCACTAATATTCGGACAAATGAATGAACCTCCCGGTGCGCGGCAGCGTGTAGGCCTTACTGCACTGACAATGGCGGAATATTTCCGTGATGAGGAAGGGAAAGATGTGCTTCTGTTCATCGATAATATTTTCAGGTTTGTTCAAGCAGGATCCGAGGTGTCTGCTCTTTTAGGAAGAATGCCGTCAGCAGTCGGTTATCAGCCTACATTAGGAACAGAAATGGGTGAACTTCAGGAACGGATTACATCAACACAAAAAGGATCAATTACTTCCGTGCAGGCGATTTATGTACCGGCGGACGATTTGACAGATCCGGCACCGGCCACAACATTCTCCCATCTTGATGCGACAACTGTTTTAAGCCGGCAGATTGTTGATAAAGGTATTTACCCGGCCGTTGATCCCTTAGATTCTACATCGCGAATCCTGGATCCGAATGTTCTGGATGTGGAGCATTATAATGTGGCAAAACGCGTTAAAGAAGTACTCCAGGCTTATAAGGATCTTCAGGATATAATCAGCATTCTTGGTATGGATGAACTTTCAGATGAAGACAAACTGACAGTTACAAGGGCCAGAAAAATCGAGAAGTTTCTTTCACAACCGTTCTTTGTTGCGGAGCAGTTTACTTCCATTCCCGGTAAGTATGTTAAGATAGAAGACACTATCCGGGGTTTCAAAGGTATTCTCGATGGAGAATATGACAATCTTCCTGAGAACGCGTTCCTGATGGTAGGTACGATCGAAGAAGCAGTTGAGAAAGCTAAACAATTATAGACGGGATTTATGGCCGATAAGGTTCTTAATTTGGAAATTGTCACACCCCGGCGCGTGGTTTTCAAAGGCAAGGTAACGAGTTTCAGTGCACCGGGCGCAATGGGAGCATTCCAGGTGCTTTATAATCATGCACCATTGCTTTCATCGGTGAAAATTGGCGAGGTTAAGATTAGAGACGCCAATAGTAAAGAATTCGATTATGCAATTTCAGGCGGTTTTGTGGAAGTAAGAGGGAATCAGATCCTTTTGCTGGCTGAGACTGCGGAAAGAGTAGATGAGATAGATATAGAGCGGGCAAAGGCTTCGCGTGACCGCGCCAGGAAACGTATGTTTGAAAGAAAACCGGACATCGATTTTGAACGCGCGCAGTCGGCATTCTATCGAGCAGTCAACAGGCTAAAAATTGCCGGTGCGAATTAAAGCTCTTCGATAAAATTTAATGTTTCCTAGAGCATGCATTGACAATCAAGATGCGAAGGGTTATATTCAACCAAGTAGTTTTCTTGTAATGTCATTTATAACTTGAGACAACGTTCATAAGTGCAGAAAACCGCTAATTCCGCCGTCATTGTTATTAATCCAAGCGAAGCCGCTTTCTATCTCCGGACTGTTTATTTAAGCAGTTATGTCGAAATAGACAATATAACTTCTTCCGGCAAAAAGAATCTGCGGAAGTACTCAGACAGAAAAATGAAAACTTTTGTGCAGTGCAGTCTTGTGTTCCACAAATAAACAGGAATATATGAATCGCTCACATAAATACATCTCCATACTGCTCGAGCGTCTGCCTAAATGGGAACTTCGCTCGTATGAACATCAAACAACTCTCGATCAGATCCGGGACAGGATTACATCCGCGGCGGATATTAACGCCGAGCTCAATTCCTTATACAGAGTCAAGGGTTTTGATGAATTTGCTCTGAGTTTGATGTGGATAGTTGATAAAGTCGAAAAAGATTCGACTCTGGATGAATCGACGCTCGCCGAGGAAAATCTGGTTTTTGATAAATTACGATATGCCTTAGGTGATGTCCCGATACCTCAGCAGGATCAGACAGCTGAATCTGAATCATCGGAAAATCCCTCTCCGCCCGGATTTGAATCGGCATTGCCGGATTCTTCGATGCCTGCTATCCCGATGCAGGACACTATGGCTACACCTGATGTGCTGCTTGATTCATGGGGAAAAGAACCCCAGGACATTCAGCAGCCGGCGGTAGTTCCGCAGCCGCTGGAAGTTCAACAGCCGCCGGCAGTTTCGCAGGCAAACACCGATGCGACAATTGGCAGTGAACAGGAACGCAGTTTTGCAGCTTTACTCGAACGTATGCTGGAGTCGATTCAGAGTGGAAGCGATGAAAGAAATGCATTGTTATCCGATGTCCGAAACGAATGCAATGTTGTTGTCAATGCAATATCTGCTCCTGAAGAGTATAAACAATTCTGCAAATTTCTTTTAGAGTTTCTTAACTATGTTACGGATAACCAATTTCTTGATGATATCCGTGTGATGAATATCGTCTCAAATATTCAGGATCCATTGAGCCAGTGGACACATAGCGAGTCTGCCGGCCGGGCTAATCTTTTAGATTCGGCAATTGAGATTCTCCGTGATTTTAAAACAATGTTCGAATAATAGAAATGACACCAAAAAATATATACGCTGTAATAATAGCAGGCGGAGTCGGATCGCGGTTTTGGCCTAAAAGCCGGGAAAAATCACCAAAGCAGGTGCTCGAAATCATAGGAACCGGATCTATGATTTCAAATACGGTTGATCGTATACAGCCTCTGGTGCCCCCGGAAAAAATAATGATAGTGACCAACAGGCTCCAGAAAGAAATCATTCAAAAGCAGATTCCTTCGCTGCCATCGCAGAATCTTCTTATCGAGCCTTTGGGCAGAAATACCGCTCCCTGCATCGGATTGGCGGCAAAGTGGATACAGAGAACCGACCCGGAAGCAATAATGGTAGTGCTGCCTGCGGATCATATTATTGGGAATAATGAAGAATTTCTACGCGTTGTTCAGCGTGCGGCACAGGTGGCAACGGATAATGATGCCCTGGTTACAATAGGAATTCAGCCCACTCATCCCGAAACAGGCTATGGGTACATACAATTTGAAGATGCTCCCGAACATAACCCGTATTTATCGGAAAATATTTATTGCGTAAAGACATTTGCCGAAAAACCGAATCTTGAGACTGCCGAGAAGTTTTTAAAGAGCGGGGATTTTCTCTGGAACAGCGGCATGTTCATCTGGAAGGCACGCATCATTTTACAGGAAATTGATAAATACCTTCCCGAACTCGGCGATCAGCTTCGAAAACTTGAATCTGCCATAGGCACGGATTCATACCAGTTGACATTGGAACACGTATACGGTGTCATCCGCAGTATCTCGATAGATTACGGCATAATGGAAAAAGCATCCAAGGTTTTTGTAGCAAAAGGGGAATTCGGGTGGAGCGACGTCGGTTCATGGGACGAAGTAATGCGCCTTGTTCCTAAGGACGGGGACGGCAACTCTGTCCGCGGCAAAGTATTTTTGAGAGATTCGAAGAGTAATTATATCGATGCAAACAGCAGAGCAGTAGCAATGATCGGTGTGGATGATATGATAGTCGTTACAACCGATGATGCGGTTCTGATCTGCAAAAAAGGGCGCTCGCAGGATGTT
>JAFGLB010000074.1 GCA_016928255.1 Bacteroidota bacterium | reverse complement strand
TTAAGATTCCCGATAGAAGTCCGTTCTGTTGCACAGAACGAGATCTCGTCTCGTTTTATCAAAACGAGACGGACATTCGGGAATGACGTGTCTTTTTTTTTGTCATTCCTGCGAATTTTACAATAGGCATACTTTCGGTTAAGCGGGAATCGACAGAAGGTTTACAAATTTATTCGTATCTTATATACAGAAAAGGAGATATTTATGTTAAAAATTGCAATTGAAGCTGCACTTGAAGCAGGAAAATATTTAAAAGACAACGTCGGAAAAGTTCGTCATATAGAACATAAAGGCGGGCATGAAACGAATCTTGTCACTGAAATAGATAAAAACTCGGAAGCAATGATTATCGGGAAAATTAAAAAGCTCTATCCCGATCACGATTTTTTAGGAGAAGAAACGGGATATGCTGAAGTCAAATCCGAATACAGGTGGATTATTGATCCGCTGGATGGGACGGTTAATTATGCGCACGGTTTGCCGATTTACAGCGTTTCAATCGGACTGGAATACAAGGGAGAAATTATTCTCGGTGTTGTGTACGATCCGAGTCTCGACGAACTGTTTACAGCCGAAAAGGGGAAAGGTGCATGGCTGAACAAGAACCGTATTCAGGTTACAAAAACGAAGAGGTTAATTGAGAGTCTGGTTGTAACCGGATTTCCTTATTCAATCAGTCAAAAACCTGAACCTGAATTGACGCATTTCAGGAATTTTGTAATGGAAGCACAGGCGGTGCGAAGGCTTGGTTCGGCGGCATTGGATCTGGCTTACGTTGCATGCGGCAGATTCGATGGTTTTTGGGAAGGGACACTGAATGCCTGGGATATGGCCGCAGGTGTGCTGTTAGTGACAGAAGCCGGCGGAAAATGGACTGATTATGACGGAAATCCAACCAACGTATATAATCAGCAGCTGCTTACAACAAACGGATTAATACACGAGCAAATGATTACAGTGTTGAAGAAAGCCGGAAAATAATAACCTTGTCAAGGTTTAAAACCTTGACAAGGTTGAGGGTATGAAATGGTAGCCGCAACCTTCAGGTTGCGTAGTCGAGGACACGATAGATACCGGTTTATATGGGCATATCACGAAAGCTGACTTGTCCGCCCGCTGTTTGGCGGAAGCTTTCGGCTACCGGTTCGGTTGCCGACTCTTCACTGTTTACTGTTCACTGTTTACTTATCACTAATCACATATCACTTATCACTTTCTCACACCATCTTTATCCACAATTTTCAAAATCATTGGCTGGCGCTGCGGCTGGACGGGCTGAATTTTAAATGCATCCGATATCCGTTTTCGAACTTCAGAAATTACTTCTTCACGGTCGGTATAGAAAATTGCAAGCGGATCACCGGCATTCACCGCATCTCCGGTTTTCTTTTTTAAAACAATTCCGGCTTTCGGATCGATAACATCATCTATCTTCTGACGGCCGGCACCGAGCAGAATTCCGGCCATACCGATTTCAAACGGATCTATATTGCCGATAAATCCCTGTTCACTCGATTTTATCTCAATTGAAAACTCGGACAACGGATAACTTTCAAGATTCTTTATTGCTTCAATATTGCCGCCCTGTGCTTGAACGAGGTCGAGCAGTTTTTTATAAGCCGAACCATCAGAAATACTTTTCCTGCATTTTTCAATTCCGTCTTCAATTGATTTCGCTTTCTTGCCGAGGAAGAGCATTGCACCTGACAGGGTATATGTTACCTCCATCAGGTCTGAAGATGAATCATTACTACCGAGTTCGCCGCGCAGGCAGTGCACGGATTCCGCAACTTCCAGCCAGTTGCCGACAGCGGAACCAAGCGGCTGATTCATATTCGTAATAAATCCGATAGTCTCTTTCCCGAATCCGGTGCCGATATCGACCAGAGTTTTTGCGAGCTGGATTGACTGATCGAGAGTCCGCATAAACGCTCCGCGTCCGGTTTTTACATCCAGTACTAAGGCATCAATTCCCTCGGCCAGCTTTTTGCTCATAATGCTTCCCGCAATAAGCGGAATGCACTCTACTGTTGCCGTAACATCGCGAAGCGCGTACATTTTTTTATCAGCCGGTGCAATTTCTTTTGTCTGGCCGATCATAACGGCACCGGTATCGCGTATAATGTGTTTGTATTCCGGTATAGTAAGATTTGTGCGGAAACCCGGAATTGATTCCAGTTTATCGAGCGTCCCGCCTGTATGGCCGAGTCCGCGTCCGGAAATCATAGGCACAGGCACTCCGCAAGCCGCGGCCATCGGTGCAAGTATTAACGATACTTTATCCCCGACGCCGCCGGTGGAATGTTTATCTACTTTAATGCCAGAAATTTCAGAAAGATCCACTGTCTCGCCGGATTCCAGCATCAGGCGCGTGAAGCTCAATGTTTCTTCAGGATTCATTCCTTTAAAATAGCACGCCATCAGGAAAGCGGACATTTGATAGTCCGGAATTTCATCGCGGATATATCCGGTAATCAGATATCGCAGTTCATTCTCGCCGAGCGATCCGCCTTCGCGTTTTTTCCGTATCAGCTCAACAGTGTTCATTGCATCTCCGCCTGCTGTTTAAAGGTTCTGCTTTATTTTTCGTTCGGTTAAAAGTATTCCGACTATTGTTTTGCTGTCTTCAATTTCGCCGTTATCAATCATTTCAATTGCGCGGGCTAAAGGGAGTGTCTCGACTGTGAGGCTTTGTTCGCCTTCATCTAAATTCTGACCCTGCTCGGATCTGTTCAATCCAGTTGCGAGATATATATGAATTACTTCGTTGCAGAATCCGGGAGTTGTGTACATTGCGGTTAATTTTTCGAATTTATCCGCGTTGTATCCTGTCTCTTCCAAAAGTTCGCGTTTTGCGCAGTTGAGAGGATCCTCGTTCGGTTCGAGTTTGCCTGCAGGTGCTTCCAATATATATTTTTTATGCGGATATCTGTACTGCCTTACAAGAAGAATATTTCCGTTATCAAATAACGGAATCACAACCCCGCCGCCGGGATGAGATATTATTTCACTTTTGTGTATTCTTCCGTCCTTTTCCTGTATCTCTTCTATGAAAAGGTCGAAAATTCGGCCATGAAAAACTTTTTCGGATTTGATGATCTTTGGTGCTGTCATTTGGAATAAGAAAGTTGATTATTTAATTGCGGCATCAGCAGGACTGAAATACAGACGGATAAAATTTTAATTTTCCATCGTTTATTGAATTATCCGGCATTAATTCTAATAATTTCCCCTGCTTCCCGGTTTTATAACTTTACTGCCTGATTTACAAAGCGGACATTCATCCGGCTGGTAAGCTACTGTTTCCATTAACAAAACGGCGAATTGCTTTGTATTAAACTGCACCTTGCCGTTGCTTCTGTCGACTATGCAGCCTGTACCTACAACGGTTCCTTTTGAATTGCTGACAAGCTCGATTACTTCTTTTGTAGAGCCGCCGGTGGTCACAACATCCTCTACGACAAGTACGCGCTCGCCCGGCGCAATTTCAAAACCGCGGCGCAGTTCCATTTTACCGTCCTTGCGTTCGGCAAAGATTGTTCGTGCTCCGAGCATACGTCCGACTTCGGTGCCGACAACCACTCCGCCTATAGCCGGGGAGATTACGACTTCAACTTCGTTGTATTCGAAGTGCCGGGCAATTTCCCCGCAGAGGAGATGGAGGTGCTTTGGAAACTGCAAAACACGTGCGCATTGAAAATACTGCGGACTGTGCAGTCCGGATGTGAGCTGAAAATGGCCTTCAAGAAGCGCTTTAGTGTCCCTGAATATTTCGAGAATTTGTTCTTTGGGGAGTTTCATATTTGTTTGTTTTTTTTAGTGTTTCAAAAGATACAAATAACTCGTTTGAGGTGCAATTTATTGAAAATATTGGTAGTGGGTTATTTTAAGATTCCCGATAGAAGCATTCGGGAATGACACATCCTTTTTTTTGTCATTCCCGCGGATTTTAAGCGGGAATCTTAATATAGTTAATAAAGAAATTGAAAATAGCCCTCTACCCAAATATTTTTATAAGGTAGGTGGATAAAAGTTGTATGCGCTGATTGCTTAAGCATGTTCCAATTCGACAGACTTACTGCCTCTCAAGTAAGTCGTGGTTGAATTGCTAATCCCGTTTTTTTTGCGGGACCTGCCCGCTGTTTTCTTGGTGGGATGTGCGGATTAAGTGGTTACACGTGCAATAAATTTTTTGCTATTCGTACAAGTTCTTGATGTTTTTCAACGACTACATCAGCAAGCTTATTCAACTCTTGACGTGCTTGATTCCAGCGTTCTCGTTGATCTTCCTGCCATTCTGCTGGAATTGATTGAGAATCGTTATGCGTAGGATAAGTATTGTGACCTATACAAGACAAAAAATCATGGATTACAGATAATAGCATCTCCTTTTTTTTCTCAATTTTCGAATTAACAAATTCATGCTCAGCATTGTCCCAATATGCGACAAAATCATCCAGCGGTCGAAGGATTTCACTGTCAAATGGTCCACCAAAATCATGGTTCTTTAAAAATTCTATTAGTGTTGCTGATGGAATAAGAAAGATGAACTTTCTATAAAGTACAATATCTGGATTATTTTTTATTGATTTCGTTTCTGCAAATTCTAGACCAATCAGTGCCGAGAATATCCCGATACCTGTTATTAGAGGTTCCCAGTCTGGCTTGTTAAAGTACCATGCAATACAGGCAATTAAGCAGATTAAGGTTAGAAGTTTAATTATTTTATTAATCATATATGATTGTGTAACCGCCTAACATGTAATTAAGTCGATTCACTCGATCTTTTACTATTCAATATGATTTTAACGTTCATTTGGTGTTCAATTTAGTACAGTTGTTTGATTTAACGTAGACATTCACAGAATCACCTGAAATGTAAAAGTTTTGAAAAGATTGATTGATTATTTCCTGTTTAACCTCGATTGGTGGATCTTTTGTTTGATATTTATTACAGCATTCAATAGTAAGCCCAATTAAAGTAAGCAAAATGCCAATGAAAGCATACGCATCACTACGGGTTTGGGGGATTAAATCTGATAAAGGTTTTAATTGTGGAAATTCATTATTTACAGATTCTTTAATTATTTCCGGAGATAACCCGGAATGAACTTTTTCGGAAACAAAGGAAACATAGTTATTAAGAATAGCGATGTCTGGAATATCAAAAAGTGTAGCAAATAGTTGATCGCCGATGCTACTATATTTGCCATTTGGAATTCTGCCAACTGTGCCACACTTTGGACAAATTCCATATAGTAAGTTGATAAATGTATTATCGGTGGCTAATAAATTTATAGGGGAGGCAAATATCATACCGCATTTAGGATTTGTGCAAATAGAAGGTAGTTGTGGCATAAAATATACTTTCAATTTAAATATGGTGGCAATATACTTTTCATGTGCTTGATAATATGCGAACAACTTGATCACATCGAAATTCAAAAATTATTCAAGTAATACCTTTGACGCTTGAAACTTACTCACTTGGATCTCCACCTGTTAGATAAGCCTCATTTAAATATGTTTTTTTTTTTTT
>JAFGLB010000073.1 GCA_016928255.1 Bacteroidota bacterium | reverse complement strand
GCCGGCAGTGTCTACCTGGCATTGTCGCATATACATTTTCGCGACCCGGAGGCGATTACCGCAATTTTTCCTTCAGATCATTTTATCGGAGAAGAAAACAGGTTCCTGGAATACGTGGAAAGCTCCATATCGTTTGTAAGTGAACATCCTGATTTTGTAGTACTGCTGGGGATAAAACCGACCGATATAAATACAAATTACGGCTGGATTGAACCGAGCAAAAAATTTCTTCTGCATGAGGGCAATCGTTTTTACAAGGTTGTCCGCTTCAGCGAGAAGCCTGATTTTGAAGATGCACGCGAGTTCTATAATACCGGCTGTCTATGGAATTCCCTGGTCCTTGCCGCAAGATGTGATACTTTAGTAAAAATGTACCGGCGTCACCTGGAAATTATTTATGAAGCTTTCAAAAAAGCAAAATCCGTATACGGAACAGACGAAGAGGAACAATTTATAACCGATGCGTTTGACAGTATTCCTTCAAAAAATTTTTCAAAATGCGTGCTTGAAGAAATTCCTGACAGTTTGTTCGTCCTTCGTGCAGAGGGAATACAATGGAGCGACTGGGGGAACAAAGAGCAGGTAATTAAAGATCTTGACAGCCTGGGCATATTGCATTAATCTCCTGCCTGTATTAAGGCAATTTGAATCCTCTCTATTTATTCATATAGATTTCCCTGTAAAACCATTATCTGCAGCCGGTACACACAAATTTTTTGAACACTGAGAAAATGTTTAGTATCTTTTATATATGGCAGCAGGCAGTAAGAAAAATATAACGGTTGCAGTAGGTATGAGCGGCGGGGTGGATTCTTCCGCAGCCGCAGCAATACTAGTTAATGAAGGCTACAATGTGATAGGTGTAACGCTGAAGGTCTACGACTATATGGAAGTAGGAGGGAATACGGCCGGAGATCATAATTGCTGCGACCTGAAGGCGGTTACGGATGCCCGGACTGCCGCCCGCCATCTCGGATTCCCGCATCATGTATTAAATCTTCGGGATGAATTTAAAAGTGAAGTTATAAAAGCTTTTATCGATGAATATTTAAAAGGAAGAACGCCGAATCCATGCGTGGTTTGCAACCAAAAAATAAAATGGGGCGTGATGCTGAAAAAGGCAGAAGAACTTGGAGCAGATTTTTTAGCCACAGGCCATTATGCCCGGATTCGTTTTGATAAAACAAGAAACAGGTATATTATCTCCCGTGGGAAATCGGCAGAAAAAGATCAATCATATGCACTATGGGCAGTTTCACAAGAAGCGCTTGGGAAAACTATTTTACCGCTGGGTGAACTTTCAAAATCAGAAGTGCGGGCACTGGCGGGAAAGTGCGGATTGAATAATGCATCAAAAAAAGAAAGTTTTGAAATCTGCTTTATACCGGATGACCGCTATGATAGATTTTTAATTGAATACGAAGCGGGCCTGAAGGAAAAAGTGGCCGGCGGTGAAATAATACGCGACGGCAAAATTGTCGGCAGGCATAACGGATATCCTTTTTATACGATAGGCCAGAGAAAAAACATTGGTGCGCATAGAGAGAAAATGTATGTAACGGCTATAGACAGCGGGGCAAATAGACTTATTATCGGGCCGGATAAGGAGCTTTATCATAAAACATTGGTAGCGGGTCAGGTGATTTGGAGCGGAATTTCCGGTGTAGAGAAATGCATCCGCGGACAGGCAAAAGTCAGGTATAAAGACGATAGTTCGGATTGCGTTGTTTTTCAAGAAGGATTAGATAAAATAAGGGTAACATTTGACCGGGCGAAACGCGCAATTACTCCGGGCCAATCGGTAGTTGTATATGACGGTGACGACCTTTTATGCGGCGGAATCATCGAGAAAGTAATGGATTAAGCCGTGTGTAAAACTGTGCCTGTATATTCCGCTAAAATCATTAATTATCGGCGCAGGGATGCAAGAAACACGGAAACTATTTATTAACTGAAGCGTTTATTACATGCAGACAGATAAGATAGTGACCGACGATTATAAACTTATTCGATCGATACAGGCAGGAGATCATCAGGCATTCGAATTGCTGGTCCGCCGTTATCAGCGTCAGATAGCTAATTTGGTATATCTGACTATCGGAAACAGCGACGATGTAGAAGATATCACACAGGAGGTGTTTATTCGCGTATATCGCTCGCTTCCCAAATTCAAATTCGACGCATCTTTTTTTTCCTGGCTGTACAGAATAACTATGAATTTGTGCATAGATGAAATCAGAAAAAAGAAAATCAGGCGTGTCTTTTCATTGGACTATTTAACTGAAGACACGCTGGAAAAGAACAGGAAGGATAAAGAACATTCGACAGCTTTTGATGATTTGATGAAAGAAGAAAAACAGAAAGTCGTACAGTCGGCTTTACAGCAGCTTAAACCGGAACACAGAGAAATTCTGGTACTGCGTGAGTACCAGGATTTGTCATACGATGAAATTGCTGAAACTCTGGGCCTGCGGCTGGAAGCGGTAAAATCGCGCATCTTCAGAGCAAGAAAGGAAATGAAAAATTTATTGAATGAATATTTTAAGGAGCGATCATGAGCCATAAACAAATGCAATTGCTCATATCTTCGTATATTGACGGAGAAATAGATGCCGGCAGGAAAAAAAAGGTGCTGGAACATCTGAAAACCTGTCAGGAATGCCGGCAGTTCGTCGATGAAGCCGGTGAAATACGCAAGCAAATTAAAGCTCTCGATGAGATTGAACTTCCTCATGCTTTTTCAGAACGCATTGCTCACTTGGCGGTTAAAAGCGAAGAAGAAACAAAAGATTGGCTCGGGATAGAGCCGCTTGCCCGCAACACTTTTATTGCGATAGCTACGGCGGTCGTTATTCTGTTCTTTGTTACGGATCTGAAAAAAGAGGCATCGCCAAGTATTATGGAAATATTGAATAGCGGACAAAACGGCGATTCGGCAGTAACGCAGGTGCTGCTGCATCCCGGCGAGCTTTCTAAAAACGATCTTCTTCTTGCAGTGATGACGAAATGATTAAAATTCGAGGTTAATATGAAACCTAAAACAAAAACAATATTATTCATACTTCTGAGTTTTTTGCTCGGAATACTCTGCGGATGGTTCCTTGAAGACCGGCTGTCTGATAAAACTCATTCGAAGAAAGAAAGAGAACATGTTCAGTTTATCGAAGTACTAAGTCAACGTTTGTCACTTTCCGAAATGCAGATAGCCCAGGTGGATTCTATACTCGAATCGCGAAAGCAAAAAATGGAAACATGCATAAAGGATGTTATTGCTATACGCGACTCTACCCGCATGGAAATCAGAAAAGTATTAAATGACGAACAGGCCAGGATTTTTGATGAGTTCAACGAGAAAAAAGACAGGGAAGAAAAAAAGAAGTGGGAAAAAGAAGAAAAAAAATCAAAGTGAAATAAAGCAAGTATAGTTAGCTGATGAATGGTTTGATACAGGTAAATAAGTGAAGAAAATCAGGATCTATGGAATAATTGCAGTAATAATTGCGGCTGTATTCTTTGCTCTTCGTTTAAGTGACAGCTCAGATTCATCGGAAGCAAGGCGGAGAATGACGCCTTTGGTAAAAGTGGAAAAACCCGGCCGGGAATTAGTAAAGACACAGCTTCAATTCAATGGAGATGCGCTGGCGATAAGGCAGGCAGGCATTTTTTCAAAAGTCGCAGGGAACCTGGAACGTATTTATGCGGATATGGGATCCAGAGTATACGCAGGCCAGCTGCTGGCAACAATAGACTCGACTGAATTGTATCAACAGTACCAGCAGACGAATGCTACGTACCAGAATAACCGCATTTCTTATGAACGCACCATGCAGCTGATAGAAAAAGGCCTTTCGTCTAAACAGGAACTGGATAATGCTGAAGCTGCAATGAAAGTAGCGCTTGCCGGATTTGAAGCGGCGGCAACACGGCTCAGTTATGCACGGATTGTTGCACCGTTTACAGGAATCATAACAAAGCGTTTTCTTGATCCGGGAGCTCTTGTAACCGCTAATAATGCGACGCTTTTTACATTAATGAATCTTGATCGGGTGAAAATAATAGTCAATGTATCGGAGAAAGATGTCCCGTCTGTTTACAGGGTTAATACGGCACAGGCAACATTTGATGCCCTGCCCAAAAAAATATTTTATGGCAAAGTAACACGGTTTAGCGATGCGCTTGATCTGACAACAAGGACAATGGCTGTACAGATTGAAATTGAGAATGCCGATCATGTTATCAAACCCGGTATGTTTGCAACAGTTCAGATGACTGTCGCAGAAAAGAAAAATGCCGTAACTGTTCCTACAAATGCTCTGTTAAAAGACAATGATGGGCAGTATGTTTTTATCCTTAACGGGGATAAAGCAAAACAAATTCGGATAAAAGCAGGAACAGAACTGGCGGAAAGAACTGAAATTATTTCCGGATTAACGGGGGATGAATATGTAATAGTTGTCGGCCAGCAGTATGTTAAAGATGAAAGTGCCGTTAATGTGCAAAATTAGGATATCATTATGTGGCTGACAAGGCTCGCCCTTCGCTATCCGATTTCAACTTTTCTCTTCGCGCTTACAATTATTGTGCTGGGATTTGTATCATTTACACAGCTTCCAATAGACCTTCTGCCGGATATATCCATTCCCGTTGTGACTACAGTAACATTTTACCCGGGTGCCGGGCCGCTCGATATGGAGCAATCGGTTACCCGACTTATTGAACGCAGTGTAAGTTCGGTGAATGATGTGAGCTATATACAATCGAGCACACGCGAAGGAATTTCACGCGTTAGAGTGAATTTCAACTGGGGTTCGAATGTTGATATCGGTATGGTCGATGTGATGCAGCGTGTTAATCGTATCCTCAACCAATTGCCGATCGGCATTACACAACCTTCCATTATGAGGTTTGATATTAGTTCAATGGCAGTGTGCAATATTGCTGTCGCAGGTGATATGGATGAGCGGGATATGTATGATCTGGCATATAATATTATTGAACCTCAGATTGAACATCTTTCAGGAGTCGCGGCCGCGCCTGTCTCAGGCGGAAGAATCAGAGAAATCCATGTTACTATTGACCGCAACAGGCTGGAGGCATTGCAGCTGCCTATTTCGGCAGTGCTTAATGCAGTCGCAAATTCGAATCTTACCATTCCGTCGGGCGATTTGCGGACCGGCCATTTTGACTACTCGTTGAAAACTGAAAGCCGGTTTAACGTTGTTAAGCCGATGGAAAATATAATCGTTAAAACGATAGACGGCGTACCGATTCGCATCAGGGATATAGGTGCTGTTGAGGACAGTTATCATGAACAGACCGAGATAGTCAGAATAGACGGCAAACCGGGATTGACACTGCGCGTACAGAAACTTGCAGGGGCTAACACCGTTGATGTCGTGGATAATGTGATGCGCGCCTTGCCCAAACTTACCGGAATTCCCGAGTCAATCCGGCTTTCCATCACATTCGATCAATCTATCTATATCAGACAGACAATCTCAGGATTACAGCGCGAAGCGATGCTGGGTGGAATTCTGGCAATGATTATTATTCTGTTGTTTCTTCGGAATCTGCGCGGGACCCTTATTATACTTGTCGCTATACCGCTGTCTATACTAATAACCTTTATCCTTTTCAGATTCGGAAATATTACGCTTAACATCATGACATTCGGCGGCCTGGCACTAGCCGTCGGCAGGTTAGTGGACGATTCGATAGTCGAACTGGAAGCAATATCAAGGCACTACAATAAGCGAAAAACGGGCCAGACAAAACTGGAAGCGACTCTGGAAGCGGCCAAAGAAGTTGCGTCTCCCATATTTGTTTCAACACTTACTACAGTTATTGTCTTCCTCCCGATTGTATTCTTGACCGGAATAGCAAAGATGCTTTTTATTCCACTTACCATTACAATAGCGGTCGCTTTATTCGGTTCTTTCTTTGTATCGCGCACGGTAACGCCTTTGATGTGTCTTCAGTACCTGCCGCCGGAAAAAAAGCTCGACCGGCAGTCGGAAAAATGGCCGGATCGCATCAGGGTTATAGCTCATGATGCAATAGACAACCTGGATTCCTGGTACGAAAATAAACTCAAATGGGCGATGGCGCATAGATCATACATTGTTGCGGGAATAACGGGTTTTGCTTTTTTATCATTCGGATTATTATTTTTTATAGGCTCTGAATTTTTTCCTGATCAAGATGAAAGCCAATTCAGAGTTACAATAAAACTTCCTGTGGGTTCGCGGCACGAAGCTACGGATGTTGTAACACGGCAGGTTGAAGAAATTATCAGGCAGGAAGTACCCGAACTTAAATCGATGATAGCTGATGTAGGTGTTCCAAGTACTACAAGAGGCGGTGGAGGTGGCGGCGGCGGCAATGCAGGGAGTCACGCTGCTAATATTCAGGTTTCCTTGGTGTCTCCGCATGAACGCAATAGATCGGTTTTTGAAATTTCCAATAAACTGCGATCAAAACTCACGCAGATTCCGGGAGCGGCAATACTGGTAAACCAGGGCGGTTTCCTTCGGTTCCTGATGAACTTCGGATCCAATGCTCCTATTGATGTTGAAATCCGCGGATACGATTTGGAGATCGGAAGTGCGCTGGCAAAGGAAATCTATGATATTGTCAGAACAACACCGGGCGCAGTAGATGTTCAAATAACACGTGATGATAATTTGCCGGAATTGCGTGTACAGATCGACCGCGATAAGGCCGGGGTGCTCGGTATTGATGTTGCGAATATATCTAATACTATAAATACATGCATGAACGGAACAGTAGCATCACTCTTTACGGATCCGATTACCGGAAATCAATACAATATCCTTGTGCGTTTGAACGAGGATTTTCGGTCAAATATTGATGATATAAAAAAACTTGTGATTACATCTTCCAAAGGACAGCAGGTATTACTCGGGAATATTGCGAGGATCGAAAAAGCAAATTCACCGGTGCAGATCGATCGTAAATATCAGCAAAGGCTGGTTGAGGTAACGGCAAATGTGGCAGGCCGGGATCTCGGCAGTGTGTCGAATGATATCCAGGATAAACTTGATCAGCTTAATGTTCCGTTAGGTTTTGAAATTAAACAGACAGGAAACGTCGAACAGCAGCAAAAAACAAATCGTGAAATGCTGTTAGCTTTCGCACTTGCGCTTCTTCTCGTGTATGTCGTTATGGCATCGCAATTTCAGTCATTTATTGATCCATTCATCATCATGTTTACAATACCGCTGGGCATTACCGGTGTTCTGTGGATATTGTTTTTAACACAGACAACGTTGTCTGTTACATCCGGGCAGGGTATAATTGTGATGGTCGGTATAGTGGTTAGTAATGGAATACTCCTGGTCGATTATACGAATAAATTGCGCGCCTCCGGCGTCGAATTGCATGAAGCCGTTGTAAGAGGCGGAAGGACGAGGTTAAAACCGATTTTAATGACTTCGTTAGCAACGGTTTTAGGCCTGATTCCGATGGCGATTGGAATGGGCGGTGAATCGACTCAGGCACCATTAGCTATTGCAGTAATTGGCGGATTGACTTTTTCTACAGCATTGACGCTGTTCTTTATTCCAATTCTATATACGATATTTGAAGAACGGTTCAAACGAGAAATAAAAGAGGACTCGAACAGCTGAAATTATTGCTCATAGCGACTGCAGCTTTTTATTCTCCAACCTTAAAATATTCCTCTTGGTTTTTTGACCATAAAAGAATAATTTGACGATTAATTATATTAATTCACAAAAGTCTTCTGCTATTATCGGACTTAATATGTTGAATTATATCTGGCTTTTTCTGATTGTTATAGCGCTCATTGTCGGTGCCGGCAAAGATATAAACGACGAAGTCAATAATACTTACCGAAATGAAATCCCCCTGGAAGTAATATTCATACCCTCGTCCCTGCCATCGGGAACAGTGACCAGAACAGAGGGTGAATTCTGTATTACTGCAGAACAATTTAATACTTATTACGGCATTACGCTGCAGCAGGACGAAATAAAACAGAAGGCGGAGCTTGCATTAAGCGGCGGCAATATGGGAAATTTTATTATCAGCTGTTCGGAGACTGCCCCGGTAATGTGGCAGCAAATGGCAAAATCAATATCAGGTAAGGATAAACTTGCCGGGAAAATTGAGAAGATCGAATTTGCTGAAGATAACAATTCGGCTAAAGCTGTTATAATTATGGAACCCGTGCGATTCGTTAAGCTGAGGGCAATAACTCAGGCCGCAATTGATTTTGCCAATATAGCGGTTGAAATTGCCATAGGATTGATAGGAGTAATGGCTCTGTGGCTGGGACTTATAAAGGTTGCTGAAGAAGCCGGGCTGGTTAAAATACTGACGCGCCTGCTTGCGCCTGTTACAAAACGTTTATTTCCTGATGTTCCGTCAGATCATCCGGCTATCGGTGCGATTATTATGAATACGGCGGCAAATATGCTCGGACTAAGTAATGCAGCTACACCGATCGGTCTAAAAGCAATGGAAGAATTAAATAAATTAAATCCGAAAATCGGAACAGCATCGAACGCTATGGTAACATTTCTTGCGATCAATACAGGCGGATTGATTCTAATCCCTGCTACAGCAATGGCGGTAAGAGCGGCCGTAGGTTCTGCAAATATAGGCGTGATAATCGGGACATCGATATTTGCAGCGGGATGTGCGACAGTTACGGGTATTGCCGCATCCAAACTTCTTCAAAGGCTGCCGATATACAAGCGTGATTTGATTGCCGGCAAAAATAAATCTGAGGAGGGAAAAAAATGACCGACCTCTTCCGGACTATCATCAGTTATATTTCTATATTGGCAATCCCGCTCATGATAGCGGTGTTTTTAATATGGGGATTCTTAAAAAAGGTCAAGGTATATGAAGTATTTGTCGAGGGCGCAAAGGATGGATTTAATACGGCAATCCGAATTATCCCGTATCTGGTAGCTATGCTGTTTGCTATCGGTATATTCCGTGCAAGCGGTGCAATGGATGTATTAACCGCAGTTATCGCTCCCGTTACTAATCTTATCGGCATGCCGCCAGAGACTTTGCCGATGGCATTAATGCGTCCGCTTTCAGGCAGCGGATCTTTGGGAATAATGACGGAGTTGATGAAAACACATGGCCCGGATTCTTTTATCGGCGTGCTTGTATCCACGTTGTATCAAAGTTCTGAAACTACATTCTATATCCTTGCCGTCTATTTCGGATCTGTAAGTATTAAAAACACACGGCATGCAGTGCCTGTAGGACTGCTTGCTGATCTTGCCGGCATGCTGGCTGCAGTGTTTATTTGCAGGATATTGTTCGGAATATGAATAATATGAAATAATTACTGGAGGATTTATGAGAGAAAATAAAATGATTCTATCCGTTATCCTTACTGTTGTGTTTTGTGCCGGACAGGCATACGCACAGGAAGAGGCGGCTCAGATTGTTCAACAGAATCAGACAACCGGTTCAATGCCGGTAGGTTTTGGAGCAACCTTTATCGACGGTGAAACATTTTATCTTGTTAATATTGCACCTGAAGTATCATTTGGAAATATTGGAATAGGTCTGGATTTAAATCTTCGCTTTTCAACATCCGGGAAATTAAGAACCAATGATTTTGTTAAATTGGAAGACTATCTGCGGGTTATTCGTTTTATCCGCTGGGCTCATAAAGGCGACCCGTTTTATACCCGTGTCGGTCAACTCGATTATTCACTTCTGGGGCACGGTTCAATTATTTATAATTACAGAAACAGCGCAAGTTATGATCTCAGGAGGACAGGCATTGAACTGGATTTAAATTTTGAAAAATTCGGTTTTGAGTCGATGTACAGCAACATCGCCGGCAAAGGTCTGCTTGGAGTACGTCCGTACGTTAAACCTCTGAAATTTACAAGCTGGGAAAAAGTGCCCGTCATAAATAATTTTGAAATAGGTATGACTTATGCAAGGGATTTGAATGATCAGGCAGATATAACATCTGCCGATTCGAGCAATAAAGGATTGTCGATAATCGGTTTTGACATCGGCCTGCCTATTATTTCATATTCGAAAATAAAATCAACGCTGTATTTTGATTATGCAAAAATTGTCAATTACGGACACGGATCGTCAGTGGGAATCGACTTGTTTTTTTCGGGACTTGATCTCGTCGAATTGCGCGGAAAATATGAATTACGGTTTAATGGGGACAGGTATTTACCGGCTTACTTCAATGCATTATATGAATATGACAGGTACGATCTGTCAATCAACAGGAGTAAATCAGATACCCTGAAAAATATAACATCCAACCGCGGCTACTACGGCGAATTACTTATCAGCGTATTAAATACATTTCACATAATTGCGGGCTACCAGGCTCCGTTTGATATAAAAAACGAAGGCATTCTGCATGCAGAACTCCAATTACCGGCTGTTGCGGACTTTGTTCTTCGGGGTGCTTACGATAAGACCAGAATAGGCAAAGTATTTAAATTCGACAATTACACTATCCTGAGTGCCGAGATCGGTTATAAAGTCGCACCGTTTTTAATGATCTCGACTCTTTATCAGAGGACATTTTCAAACAGGAATCCGGACGGCACAATCAGATCAGACGGTACTTTTGTGAAGCAGGATAGAGTCGAGCCAAAAGTAAGTCTTTTATTTGAATTCTAAACTATAAGGTCAACTATGGAATACAGAGAACTGGGAAGAACGGGCTGGAAAATATCCGCGGTCAGTTTCGGTGCATGGGCAATCGGAAGTGCATGGGGATCCGTAAACGATAAGGATTCAATTGCGGCTCTTTATAAGGCCCTGGATTTAGGAGTTAACTTTTTTGATACCGCCGATGTTTACGGGGATGGGCGAAGTGAAAAACTTCTCGCACAGTTAAAACGCGAACGAAAAGAAAATTTTTATATAGCTACTAAAGCAGGCAGAAGGCTTAATCCGCATATCGCCTCCGGATATAATAAAAAAAATCTTTCGGATTTTATCGAAAGCAGCCTGAAAAATTTAAACACGGATGCAATTGATCTGCTTCAGCTTCATTGCCCTCCAACCGAAGTATATTATATGCCGGATGTATTCGGAATACTGGATGATCTTGTTCAAGCCGGAAAAATAAGGCATTACGGAGTAAGTGTTGAAAAGGTTGAAGAAGCTTTAAAAGCCATAGAATTTCCGGCTGTACAATCTGTCCAGATAATTTATAACATTTTCAGGCAAAGGCCTGCGGAACTGTTCTTCAGCGAAGCAGTAAAGAGAAAAGTAGGAATAATAGCCAGACTGCCTCTTTCTTCAGGGATGCTGACGGGGAAAATGTCTAAATCAACAAATTTTGAAAAAGACGATCATAGATCATTCAACCGGCATGGCGAAGCATTTGACAGGGGCGAAACTTTCTCCGGTGTAGATTATGAACTGGCTCTTGAAGTCGTCGACCAGCTCCGCAGTCTTGTACCTGCCGGAATGACAATGACGCAATTTGCACTTAGGTGGATTCTTATGAATTCTGCCGTAACATGCACTATACCCGGTGCAAAAAATCCGAAACAAGCGGAAGAAAATTTCAGCGCCGCCGGCATGCCGCCTGTACCCGAACCCATAATAAACAGCATAAAAGAGATTTATAATAAACGGCTGCGTATCCTAGTACATCATTATTGGTAAATATCGATTTATAAAAAGAAAGAGATGATTTTATACCAGAACGGGATTATGGAGAGATAAAATCACGAGCTTACAGTCTGTTTATTCGGATATAATTTCTGTAAAATTATAAATTTACTGTAAGGGAGAAGACAAGAATTCGGAAATTACAATGGATGAATTGTGGACTCTTAACGAACAAGGAATAATATTGTCAAAGACCAGTATTCAGATTCATTGCGGGGTGAAAGGAAAATAAAAGCAACATTCAACCGTAATTAAAATAAATAACAAGGATAAAGCCATGAAAAAACTTGACCAGCAAAACAGAGGAATCTCTCTGGTAAAAATTGACAGGCTGTTGACAGATTTTGTCATCGCGTTTCTTGTAATTCTTGTTGTAAGCTTGATCGTAACCTTTATATACAATCTTCTTGTTTACCGTACAAGCGTGGTCGACGGTGAGTCCAGTTTTCGGCTTGCACTTATTCTGGGTATTTCCAGATCATTCCTGAAACAATTGGATAAACGGTAAAAAGTTAGATTGCAGAAATAAAATTAAATTAATGAAGTATACTGCTGCTTATTATAAAGAGAAATATTTTGGGATCATTATTAAAAGCATTGCCGTTTCTTTTGTCAGTATTTTTAATAGAGGGATGCAGTAATACCGGCAATGTAATTTTATATCAGAAAGCTCTGGAGAAAGCCGTGACTGGACAGAATGCTTATTCAACAGGAGAAATAAATTACCTGTTGTATATACCGCAGTCTTATGAGACGGAAAAAAATAAAAAATGGCCGTTAATTCTTTTTCTTCATGGAATGGGCGAAAGAGGAAGCGATCTGGGTATTTTGAAGAAACAACCTTTGCCAAAGACTCTGGACTCAGAAAGAGACTTCCCTGCTGTCGTTGTATCTCCGCAGCTGCCGCTCGATAAAATGCTGTGGGATGATTATATCGATAAATTGAAAGATCTAATCGAAAAAATAAAATCGACGTATTCGGTTGATATAAAACGAGTATACCTGACGGGACTCAGTATGGGCGGGGCGGGTACTTGGAATTTCGCTCTGCGTTATCCGGATTATTTTGCAGCAATCGTGCCTATTGCAGGTGCTTATAAATTTAGGAACAGGGAAGTGCCGCAAAACATTTGCGTGCTTAAAAACCTGCCGATATGGACATTTAACGGCGCAAAGGATAATACTGTGGAATCCTGGCAGACAGAAATTCTTGTCGATGCGTTAAAAGCCTGCGGAAGTAATGTCAAATATACACTTTATCCTGATGCAGATCACCCTCAATCATGGATAAAAGCATACGCTGATCCGGAACTTTATAAATGGCTTTTTTCGAAGACATTGAAATAATGTAATACTTTATGCTGCAGGAAAAGAAAATGCAGATATCAGATATAAAAGGAACTGTTGAACTGTCGAATCATGTCCGGATGCCGTATTTAGGACTAGGCGTTTTTCAGGTGCCGGATGAAGAAGTAAGGAAAATAGTGCAGTACGCATTATATACGGGTTACAGACATATCGATACGGCATTTCTTTATGCGAATGAACGCGGGGTTGGCCAGGCAGTAAGAGACAGCAATGTTCCGCGTGAAGAAATATTTGTCACAAGCAAAGTATGGAATTCAGACCAGGGATATTCAAACACTCTGAGTGCTTTTGATAAAAGCATGAATTTGCTCGGTTTGGATTATATTGATTTATTTCTCGTACACTGGCCGGTAAAAGGCAAGTATATAGATACATGGAAAGCTCTTGAACAAATATATACAGACGGGCGAGTGCGCGCTATTGGTGTCAGTAATTTTCTGCGGCATCACCTGGAGGATTTGCTGGCACAATGCAAAATAAAACCTATGGTAAATCAAATGGAATTCCATCCGCGCCTTATTCAGCAGGATCTTATTGACTACTGCCGGAGTAATGCTATTCAATATGAGGCATGGAGCCCTTTGATGCAGGGAAGAATATTTGAAATCAGTGAACTTAATTCCATCGCTGCAAAATATAAAAAAGATGCAGCACAACTCGTGCTCCGGTGGAGCCTGCATAAAGGTGTTGTAACTATTCCAAAATCTGCAAAACGTGAACGTATTACCTCGAACGCACAGATATTTGATTTTGAAATTACACATGATGATATGCAGGCAATTGACCGTCTGGACAGAAACGAGCGTGTCGGCGCTGATCCGGATAATTTCGATTTTTGATTAGAACATAAAATTCTATGATGAGTCTGGTTTTATAATTACCTCAGAAAAAAATTGAAGATTTAATAGAAATTCCGCCTTTTTGCGTTTTAAAATCACCCCTTTTTTATTGCTTTTCCGCACCTCTGTGGCTATATTGACTCGAATTTAAACACGTGTACCAATAGAAAAATCTGCAATAATCAGGAAGTTATGCCGATACTGAACAAGATTATTACGACAGCACTTCCATTTATTCCCAAAGCAATAGTCGGTCAGGTCGCAAAGAAATATATAGCCGGGGTGCATCTTTCAGATGGTGTAGCTGCAGTAGAAAGAATCAATAAAAAAGGCATAAAAGCGACGATGGATCTGCTGGGCGAGGATGTAAAAAATGCAGACGAGACGGATCTGATAAAAAAAATTATTATTTCAATCATCCAAAAAATTAGAGCAAATAACCTGGATTCTCATGTATCGGTTAAACCTACTCAGCTGGGACTGAAAATTGATAAAGAACTCTGTTATCGCAATCTTAAGGAAATAATTGCAGAGGCAGATCGTCTGGGTATTTTTATCCGGATCGATATGGAAGACGCAGCAACGACCGACGATACGCTTGCGATGTACAGGCGGGTTACTTCGGAAGGCTTCAGGAATACAGGTGTGGTAATTCAGGCGTATATGCATAGAAGTGCAGACGATGTCCGTTTATTGGTAAAAAATAAAATCAATATCCGCCTGTGCAAAGGTATATATAACGAATCGCCTGCAATAGCTTACAAGGATAGACAGCAAATCAGGTATAATTATTTGTTACTTTTAAAACTTATTATTGAATCGGGTTCTTTTGCAGCAATAGCTACACATGACGAGTACCTGTTGAAAAATGCGTATGAAATAATAAAAAAAAATAATCTGAAAAAAGAACAATATGAATTTCAAATGCTTCTTGGCGTGAGGGAGAAACGCCGAGACTCGATTGTAAATGACGATCATAATATGAGGATATATATACCGTTTGGCGAGCAATGGTATGCTTACTCAATGCGCCGGCTGAAAGAAAATCCTCACATGGCCTGGTATATTACAAAAGCTGTTTTTATCCGTTAACATTTAGATTCTTAAAACAAGGAGATGTTTATGGCAGATGGAGCAAATGCAGGAGGTCTGAAAAAATTTATACCGTACGTTCCGGCGAATACCGATATGAAAGAATTCACAATACGCGCTCTTGTCATAGGCCTGGTGATGTGCGTTGTATTGGGTGCCGCCAACGCTTATCTCGGATTGAAAGCCGGAATGACAATAGCAGCCACTTATCCCGCGGCCGTTATTGGTATGGCATTGCTGAAAATTATGAGGGGATCTATTCTCGAAGAAAATTTTGCCAGAACTGTCGGCTCAATAGGCGAATCCGTCGCGGCTGGAGCCATATTTACGATTCCAGCTTTTGTGATTCTGCATATATGGAATTTTACTTCAGAGAATATGCTTACAGAGTACTTAATTGCTGCGTCTTTAATGATTCTCGGCGGCATACTGGGAATTCTCTTTGTTACCGTCCTTCGGCGCGTTATGGTGGAAGACCGCGCGCTGCCTTTTCCTGAATCAGTTGCCGCTGCAGAAATCCACAAAGCGGGCCAGCGCGGTGCCGCAGCCGCAATAATGCTTTTTAAAGCAATGGCAGTAGGTGCAATAGTAAAACTGGCAGACGGATTGGGAATATTTCACTCCTCCAACGATTTCCAGGTAATAGTCGGCCGTGTGAAAGAATCGTTCGTGCGGCTCGGTCTGAGTGCAGATTCGGAAAAAGTCATCGGTGGCGGCATTACGACTATATCTGCTCCGGCGGCTACACCGGCATATATAGGAGTCGGATACATAATCGGGCCAGAACTCGGAGCTCTGAATTTCGCAGGTGGCGTTCTTGCATGGGGATTGTTTGTTCCTCTGTTGGTTTTTTTCCTTGGCCCTCAGTTGATCGATACGTATCTGATTGCAAATAACGGCGATTCGCTTAGCGCCTGGGGTGCAGTTACAGATCATTTGTACCGCTATATAGTACGCCCGATTGCCGTGGGAGGAATGCTCGTTGGCGCATGTTATACTTTATGGAAAATGCGGAAGAATCTTATTGCGGGTATAAAACGAAGCGTTGCAGATGTAAAGAAATCGGCTTCTGCAAAAGCAGCAACAGAAAGAACCGAGAAGGACCTTTCATTTAAGACTGTTATTCCCGGTATAATAGCAGTATTTGCTTTGATGATCATGCTTTATTTTTATTTTACCAATATGCTTATAGGCGCAATTCTAGCCGCTGTTGTAATGCTGGTTGCAGGATTTTTCTTTGCAGCTGTATCCGGCAATCTTGTCGGTATGATCGGTTCATCTAATAATCCGATATCTGGATTGACTCTCGCAACGACAGTCGTTGCCGCTTTAACGATGGTGATAATCGGAGTAACAGGAATACAGGGTGTGGCCGCAGTACTCGGTGTAGCTGCAGTTGTGTGCGTATCATCTGCTGTAGCCGGCGAAATGCTTCAGGACTTGAAGGTAGGACATATCCTCGGCGGCACACCTTCAAAAATGCAGGTGGGTGATATTATCGGTGTTGTTCTTGCCGGTCTGGTAATGTTTTTCCCGCTTTTTGTTCTTCATAATTCCGATCTGGCCAGCAATCCGTCTTCAGGAGGATTCGGCGGTCCGGAACTTCCAGCTCCGCAGGCGGGACTCATGGCCGCACTGTCTCAGGGAATTGTAGGCGGTGAAATGGCCTGGCCGCTTGTTCTGGTCGGAATTGCTATGGGTATATCACTTATCCTGATCAGGGTTAAAAGTCCGATGCTTTTCTCCGTCGGTATGTACCTGCCTCTGGAAACCACGTTTGCCATTTTTATAGGCGGCATGGTACGCGGTTTTGTTGATAAACGGGCAGTTAAGAAAAATTATAACGACGCTCAAAAGGCGAGAGTTGAAAATGCAGGAATTTTATCGGCATCCGGATTGATAGCAGGTGAAGCCCTGATGGGATTGTTTATTGCTACTGTCGTATTTATAAGAGACAGGGTAAGTGGCATACCGAAATTCTGGTCGCTGGACGGATTTGAAGCAATTGCATCTTGGCTTGCTGTCCCGGTTTTTGTTATTCTGGCGATGTATTTAATCTATGTTCCGTTATCGAAAGCAGGCAGGCCGGATGAACCTGCTCCGCCGGCTGCGATGATGTGAAATAAGATATTACGGCACTATTTAAAAGCATTTATTGTTATATAGATAACAGAATAGTAAGTATAAAAAAATTAGAAAGAGGGTAATATGTCTAATCCATTAGAAGGTTTAAAACCCGCATTAGTATGGAAGTATTTTGCAGAAATAAGCAAAATCCCGCGCGGCTCAAAAAACGAGAAGAAAATATCCGACTATGTCGTCGAAACGGCTAAGAAAATCGGACTCGAAATAAAACGCGACAAAGTGCTTAATGTTATTGTACGCAAGCCGGCATCGCAAGGTCATGAAAATGCTCCGATGATATGTCTGCAAGGGCATCTCGATATGGTATGCGAGAAGAATAAGGATAAGGTTCATAACTTTGAAAAAGATCCCCTGGATTTGAAAGTAACCGGCAATTTTTTAACGGCAAACGGAACAACACTGGGTGCGGATAACGGTATTGCTGTTGCAACAAACCTGGCGATTATGGAGGATAAATCAATTGAACATGGGCCGCTGGAATTTCTTTTTACAGTCGATGAAGAAACAGGGCTGACCGGGGCTAACAACCTGCAGCCCGGATTTATAACAAGTAAAATACTCATGAATCTCGATTCCGAAGAAGAAGGCGAACTGTTTGTCGGCTGTTCTGGCGGGAAAAATACAATAGGCAAATGGAAAGTAACTTTTGATTCCGTTGATTCAAAATATGCTCCGTCTATTGTGAAAGTAAAAGGACTTAAAGGCGGGCATTCAGGATTGGAAATAGATAAGGGAAGAGGAAATTCTCTT
>JAFGLB010000072.1 GCA_016928255.1 Bacteroidota bacterium | reverse complement strand
TCTGCTCCGTTATTCCAGAATTTAATATTTCCGCTGTAATCTGTAACTATGATTGCATCCTGCGCTTCATCCAGAAGCATTGCCTGCTCTGCGATTTTATCCTGCGATATTTTACGCTCTGTTATATCGACAATCACTCCATGAGCAAGATGTTCCTCGCCGATTATTTTAGCTGAAAACAGGATCCATAATTCTCTGCCGTCGAGACCGGCGGTCTTGATTTCATATTCCTGAATAAGTCCTTCTGTTAAAAGCGACTGCTGAATATTCTGGATGCTCTGCCGGGGCAGTGACGAGAAACATTGAGCCAAGTCCTCATCGGACGGGCACCCAAATATTTGCTTCATGGCTTTATTCGAATCGAAGATCTCCCAGCTCTCTACTGAAAATTTCACGATTCCCGCGAGAGAATTTTCAAACAGGCTGCGGTACTTCTGTTCGCTTCTTTTTAATTCCTCAAGCTGCTTTGCCTTCGCAGCTATTTCTTTCCGCTTGCTGTAGATAACTACAGCAATAATGCTAATTGAAAGGAACAGAAGCACCGCAGTTGCGGCGCTTATTGCCCACAACAGATCTATCGAGCTGTTCTGCACCATACACCTCGCGCTAAAAGAAGAATATACACAATACTGAGTATCCAGTTAATCGGCCAGAGTGTTCTGATCAATTCAGGTGAGGTATCTAGCATCATATTGAACAACCCAAAAAGGAATAGCGTACCGGATGAATAAATAATAACTCCTGAGGAAAACCATAAACGAACATCATTTTTTAATTTGATGTCGGTATCTTGCAGTACATCAAAGAGAATTAATGCAGAAACGATAATCTCTATTATCTTTGCTATGACAGAAGTATATGAATCCGGCATGAATATCGGTTCAAACGTAAATTTACTTATTATCCATAGAATAGAATAACCAGTTATTCCAGATATCAATATTATTTTACTTATTTTTTTTGATTTCCATAGATAACAAACGTATAATATTATTGCATATTCTACCAAATTCGATATATTACCCAGCCAAAGATTATTAATATTATAGAAAGCCATTATTATATCTGCAATTGCTGATATCGCTGTAAAAATAATCAAAAAGCTGATTAATCGTTGTGGTTTTGTAGAATATCTCCAGCGATAGACAACCCACATGGCTACTATGCATTCTGTAAAAAGTGTTATGTAAACAAGAACAGGTATATTCATGGATAATTCTGTTTATTAATGTGGTGGATTACAGAACGGTGGGCATGGTAAAATGTAATCAGCATAAACTCCTTTTTTCAAATCGGCACCGGAAGTATCTATCCCTACAAGAACAAATGTAGACAGACTATCTTCTGTCTGGGCATAATAAATTCGAATACCATCGCAATTGCGCTGGGCCAGAATTTTGTCCAGTATGCCTCTCTTGAACGCACCAGCCTCAATTTTTGGTATTTGCGGATCTTTCTTATTATTCTGAATAAGTTTATCCGCCTGTTCACGGGTTATTTCATGTTTATCAGCACCCGGAAAGTCCGCCGGCGGCGTTACAGACATATTACGCCCTAAAAGAAAGGCAATAATTGCTGCTATAATTACAATAACAATAGTTACAATAGAGCGCTTCATAATGAATACTCCTTGTATTGTGGATTTTGGATATGTGAATTATGTCAAGCGTATATATTACAGCACACTTCTTTTCAAAGAAACATTTAAGAAGAACCCCCCTTTAGTAGGCATTAAGTTATACAATATTCTGATTTATGCTACAAAATATTGCAATTCATTTATAGTTAAAATTTAAACCGCTCTGAAGCTGGATACTCGCCAGCGGCTATTATTCCCTATTCTTTTGCAATTAGCTTTAATTTTATCGATATACATTACGAAACACAATACCGGGAACTCGGTATTCTTAATAATAAAAAAGGGCTGAGCTTTCGCCCAACCCTTTACCTTACAACCTTGTCAAGGTTTCTCATTCCTATCTACAGCAACCTTGACAAGGTTACAAAAAACGGTTCCTATTTATTCCCCACCAGCTTCTTATACCTTTCATTTATTCTGCCCCAATGCAGGTTGGTCAGAAAGTTATCGATATATTTTGCCCTGGCAGCGCCGTCCTTATGATAGTATGCATGCTCAAATACATCCAATGCAATCAGCGGAACACCGCCCCAGATCGCTCCGTACTGATGCTCGTCGACTGTAATATTCAGCAAACGTTCGGAATATAGCCGGTCGAATACAAGCAATCCCCAGCCGCTCAGCTTGGCGGACATTGCCGATGCTTTGAAATCGGTTTTCCACGCATCGAACGATCCAAATTCTTTTTCAATAGCGGTTTTTATTTCGGGACCTTTTGCCGGATCGCCGTCGCCGCCCAGGACTTCCCAGTACAGATCATGCAGGAGCGCTCCGGAATGATTCCATGTAAACCGGCGTTTAAGTTCGCCAATCTGACTGAAATTTCCGTTTGCTGTGGCACGGTCTGCCGTTTCAAGCGACTTTTCGATTGTATTTAATGCAGTAACATATCCTTTGTGATGCGTGTTGTAATGCCAGTCGGTTGTTTCCGGACTCATTACGTTCGCCAACAGTTTCTTTGCTTCATCGTCCGAATACGGACGGGATTTGAATTTCCATTCGTATGCCATATTATTTTCCCTTATCTGTATAGTTATTTCGGTTTAGTTTTAATTTAATATATATAACCTTTGAAATACGAAAAGAGTTCCTGAATAGTACACAAAAAACAAGTTCCAAAATCCTAACAAAATCCAATATCTAATATTCAAATATAGTTGTGGAATTTGTGATTTGTTTGCTATTTGGTTTTTGAGATTTGCTTTTTTGGCGCTTTTTAAGCTTTTCTGTATCAATACATGTTCAACGTGAGTTTTGCTGCTTCGGACATCATGTCCGGATGCCACATGGGTTCAAAGACAATTTCGACCACTACGTCTGACACGCCCGGAATCTGCTGAACACGCCGCTTCACATCGGCAGCGATCATGGGACCCATACTGCAGCCGGGAGCGGTGAGGGTCATTATGATATATACTTCGGATTTACCGGGATTTTTCTCTTCAATCTTAACACTATAGACCAGTCCAAGATCGATAATATTAACCGGAATTTCCGGATCATAACAGTTCTTCAGCACATCCCAGACCTGCTGTTCTGTTACTGTACCAACAGCTTTTGCCGTTTCAGTTTTTTCTTCTGTCGCCATATCATCTCACCCGCAGCTGCCGCACTTGCCGCTGCTGCAAGACTGGGGCTGGTTCGGATTATTAAACCTGAATCCTTTTCCCTGCGGGCCTTCTAAATATTCAATAGTTGTTCCTATTAATCCTTCAAAACTTCTCTCGTCTACATATATTGAAATACCTTCACTCTCCATCACCTTATCCGTCGACTCCACTTTATCGTCAAATGCCAGTAAATATGAATATCCACAGCATCCGCCGCCCTGAATGCCTATGCGTAATCCATGCGTCTCAGGCACCTGATTGTCTCTTCTGATAATGCGTATTTGTTCTGCCGCTTCCGGAGTAATAACGATATCCTGCGTGTCTTTTTTGTTCATTGTCAAAATCCTTATTTATGTTTCATATTTAATAACATTCATTCTGTCGATACAGTTTCATTTTTTTTGTCTATGGCATTTTTCATCGTATGCCAGGGAAGAATTGCACATTTTACACGTACCGGAAACTCGCTGATTCCCCCAAAGGCCGCCAATTTACCCAGCTTCTCGATGCTGACATCATCCTTTATTTCCCCGCGCACGAGATGATGAAATTCATTGAACAACGATTCTACTTCAGTAAGTGTTTTTCCTTTAAGCACGGTACTCATAACAGATGCCGAAGCTTTTGAAATAGCACATCCGGAACCGATAAAAGTAATCTCTGATATAACGTCTCCCTTCATTTTCAGATAGACCGTATAATGATCTCCGCAAAGAGGATTGTAACCTTCCACGGAGTAATCCGCATCCTCAAGTTTCTTAAAGTTGCGGGGATTCTTATTATGATCCAGGATCACTTCCTGGTACAGTGCTTTAAGGTCAGACATGTGCAAATATCTCTTTCACTTTTTGGATGCTTTGTACCAGTGCGTGTATTTCTTCCCGGGTATTATAGAAAGCAAACGATGCGCGGGCGGTTGCCGGTATGCCGAACCTTTCCATAACCGGCTGTGCACAGTGATGCCCTGTCCTGATCGCAATACCTTCACTATCCAGAATAGTACCGACATCATGCGGATGAATATCTTCCATAACAAAAGAAATTACACCTGCTTTTTCTTTTGCAGTTCCGATTATCTTCAACCCGTCAATTTTGGAAATCTCCTTTTCTGCAAATTTCAACAATGCCTGTTCATAATCCTGAACAATCCGCCAGTCGAATGAATTCAGATAATCGATCGCAGCTCCCAGACCGACAGCGCCTTCAATATGCGGTGTTCCTGCTTCAAATTTATACGGAATATCGTTAAATACCGTTTTTTCGAATGTAACCGATTTGATCATATCTCCGCCGCCCTGATACGGCGGCAGCGATTCAAGCAATTGCGCTTTCCCGTATAACACCCCGATACCTGTAGGCCCGAAGACTTTATGTGATGAAAAAACATAAAAGTCCGCATCCAGATCACGGACATCCACACGCAAATGCGGCATGGCCTGTGCACCGTCGACAAGTACAGGAATTTTCTTCCGGTGAGCCATTTCGATCATCTGCTTAACCGGATTAACCGTGCCAAGTGCATTCGAGACATGGCTTATTGCGGCAATTTTTACATTTGATGTAAGCATGCTCTCAAATTTATCCAACATAACTTCGCCGCTGTCGTTAATTGGTGCTACACGAAGACGGGCTCCTTTTTCTTCGCAGATCATCTGCCAGGGAACGATATTGGAGTGATGCTCGAGTTCGGTAATCAAGACTTCATCACCCTGCTCGAGATTCTTTTTCCCGAACACTGCTGCAGCAAGATTAATAGCTTCCGTGGCCCCGCGGACAAAAATAATCTCATTTTCAGAACCTGCATTTATATAATTCCGTACCTTAATCCTGGCTTCTTCATATTTCTCCGTCGCAAGCCCGCTTAAAAAATGCACGCCTCTGTGAACATTCGAATGCTGAGCAGTGTAGTAGTCCTGAATTGCATCCAAAACAGGTTTTGGTTTCTGGTTGGAAGCAGCATTATCGAGATAGACCAGCGGCTTTCCATGGACATTCGAAGAAAGGATCGGGAAATCACGGCGCACTTTATCAACCGGAAAAGCATCAAAAATGGATGCGACACTGTTCATACGGAGACAGTCTTTCTTTTTTGTCTTGCTTTGCTGTTATCCAAGCTGTTAAAAACAATTTTCTCAACCTGAAAGCGCAGAGGTTCGATTGTGATCTTATTGATAACATCGCCTGCGAATGCGAGTGTAAGTATATCGCGTGCTGCATCCAGACCTATCCCCCGCGAACGAAGGTAGAATATCTGCTCGTCGTCCAGCTGGCCAATCGCGGCTCCATGCGTACATTTTACGTCGTCTGCAAAAATTTCCAATTGCGGCTTTGTGTTCATAACAGCATTATCTGACAATAAAAGCGTCCTGTTGGCCTGTTGTGCATCTGTCTTCTGTGCATTTTTTCTGACTATTATTTTGCCGTTGAACACACCCCTGGATTCACTGCCGAGAATCGATTTGTACAATTCCCTGCTGCTGCAATTAGGTTTTGCATGATCTACTGCAGTGTGGTTATCAATAACCTGCGTTCCTGTCCCGAGGGTCAATCCGTTCAAAGTGCATTCCGAGCTTTCCGCATCCATAACGACGTCTATATTATTCCTTACCAGCGAACCGCCGAGAGAGAAAACATTGGAGGTATAATTTGACCGGGCATGCATAATGATACGGGCTGTACCTATATGGAATGCATTCAAGCTTTCTACCTGAAGTTTATTATGTTCAAGATGTGAATTTTCATGCAGTAATATTTCTGTAACCGTATTTGTAAGATAGGTATTGCCGGCAAGTCCGATGTATGTTTCTATGATTTTACACCTGCTGTCTGATTCAACGGTGATGATATTCCTGGGTTGAGCGGCATAAGCATATTTGGAATCGGATGCCAGGAAAATTAATTGCACAGGCCGTTCTATAATAGTATTCTTCGGAACAAGCATGAATACGCCGTCCCGCAGAAATGCCGTATTAAGAGCTGTAAAAGCATTTTCCGGTGCACTTGCCATCCGGTCTATATAAGGCTGGACTGTCCCTGTATCTTCTTCCAATACATTCGCAATATTTCCGATAATAACGTTATCGGGAAGCATACCGGTATCGGATAATTCCTTTGAAAACATACCGTTGATAAAAACCGCCCGGGCAGCACCAGCAACCGTATATTCTTTTATATCGGCTTTCGATATTCCGTTTGCCTCAAAATTTAAAACAGGCTGGAATTCAATTTTCGTAATCGGCGAAATATTCGTAAACCGCCATTCTTCCTGCCGTGTTGTCGGGAAACCGTTTTCGCTGAAAATACGAAATGCGTTCCGTCTGAGTGCATGTACGGGCTTTGATTTTTCGCCGTTCAGGCCTTGTTCAAACGCTTCAAATCTGGATTTATACCACTGAATATTTTTATCTGCTGACTGCATATTTTTATACTGTTTGTTGAACATTTTCACGGACCCAGTCGTATCCGAGTTCTTCCAATTTTAAAGCAAGATCTTTATTGCCTGATTTTACAATTACGCCGTCAACCAGCACATGCACAAAATCCGGAACAATATAATTAAGCAATCGCTGATAGTGTGTTACTACTATCGTTGAGTTCTCTTTTGAACGAAGTCTGTTAACGCCTTCCGATACACTTTTTAATGCATCGATATCAAGTCCGGAATCTGTTTCATCTAAAACTGAAAGTTTCGGTTCCAATACTGCCATGTGGAAAATTTCATTTCTTTTCTTTTCGCCGCCCGAGAATCCTTCATTCACCGGCCGGTTTAAAAAACTCTCATCCATACCGATTATTTTTGTTTTCTGCTTCAGAAGGTGCAGGAAATCCATAGCGTCAAGTTCATCCAGTCCATTATGTTTTCTTACCGCATTTAACGCCGATTTAAGGAAATAAGAGTTATTCACTCCTGGGATTTCGAGAGGATACTGGAATGCAAGAAATAGTCCCTCGCGCGCTCTTTCTTCAGGACTCATCTGAAGCAAATCTTTTCCCCGGTACAGCACCTGGCCTTCAGTAACGGAATAAATATCACGACCCGCTAATACGCCGGCAAGTGTGCTTTTACCCGAGCCGTTGGGTCCCATAATGGCATGGATTTCACCTTCATTCACTTCAAGATTGATGCCATGCAGGATTTCCTTTCCGTTTACGGCGGCATGCAGTTTTTTAATTTCTAATAAACTCATTTATATCGATCCTCATTTAGACATAAAATATCCAATAAAATACCGCCGATTATCCGATACTTCCTTCCAGACTTACTCCCAGTAATTTTTGTGCTTCCACCGCAAACTCCATCGGCAGTTCGTGAAATACTTCTTTACAAAAACCGTTGACTATCATATTCACGGCATTCTCAACTGACAAACCCCGCTGGCGGCAGTAGAATATCTGATCGTCGCTTATTTTTGAAGTAGTCGCTTCATGTTCGGCTCTGGATGATGTATTTTTTACTTCGATGTACGGAAAAGTATGCGCGCCGCATTTATCACCGATCAGCAGGGAATCGCACTGCGAATAATTGCGCGAGTTAACTGCATTCTTTTTCATTTCAACAAGTCCGCGGTATGAGTTCTGCCCATGACCAGCCGAAATGCCTTTGGACACGATTGTACTTTTAGTATTATTGCCGATATGAATCATTTTTGTACCCGTATCCGCCTGCTGATAATTATTAACAACAGCGACCGAATAGAACTCACCTACCGAGTTGTCTCCTACAAGCAGAACACTCGGATATTTCCATGTAATGGCGGAACCTGTTTCCACCTGTGTCCATGAAATCTTCGAATTCACTCCGGCACATTTGCCGCGTTTGGTTACAAAATTATAAATACCGCCCCGGCCTTCTTTATCACCCGGATACCAGTTCTGGACAGTTGAATATTTTATCCGTGCATCATCGAGTGCAACCAGCTCGACCACTGCGGCATGCAGCTGATTATTATCGCGCATTGGAGCAGTGCATCCTTCCAGGTAGCTTACCTGGGCTCCTTCTTCCGCTACTATTAAAGTCCGTTCAAATTGTCCGGTATCGGCTGAGTTAATGCGGAAGTAAGTCGATAACTCCATCGGACAGCGAACGCCCTTCGGTATAAAACAAAATGAGCCGTCGCTGAAAACAGCAGAGTTAAGCGCAGCAAAATAGTTATCGTTCGCCGGAACAACCGAACCCATATATTTCTTTACAAGCTCAGGATGTTCTCTTACTGCTTCAGAAAATGAACAGAATATTATTCCGAGTTCTTTCAGCTTTTCTTTGAATGTCGTTGCAACGGAAACACTGTCGAATACAGCATCAACTGCGACACCGGCAAGCCATTCCTGCTCGCGCAGAGGAATGCCCAGCTTATCATAAGTCCGCAGCAGTTCCGGATCCACTTCCGAGAGATCCTTCAGAACCGGCCTCTGCTTTGGTGCCGAATAATATACTATCGCTTGATAATCGATAGGCGGATATTTCACATTGGCCCAGCGCGGCTCTTCCATTTTTATCCAGTGCCTGTACGATTTCAGCCGCCATTCCAAAAGCCATTCAGGTTCCTGCTTCTTATTTGAAATAAACCGGATAATATCTTCATTCAATCCCGGGGGAGCCGCATCTGCTTCGATATCCGTAACAAATCCATACTTATACTCTTTTAAAGCAAACTCTTCTATTTTATTGTTTTCTGAATCCATTTAATTTATTCTGCTTTCTCTCTATACAATCTGATCAAGTGTAGTGCTTTCCAGAAGCACATCAAGATTATGCTGGACTTTACCCAGCGGTGTGCGAATAGTGCAGGTATCGTAAAGAGAACAATTCTCTTTGCTGTCTGCGTAACAATCCGCAATTATCGCTTTTTCTTCTTCTATAGCATTGATTATCTGCGATACCTGGATCTGATCCGGTTTTTTCAGTAAAGAATATCCGCCCCGCATCCCCTGAGTGGAGACGATCACTTCGGATTTTTTCAGCTTCTGTAATATTTTTGCAAGCAGTTCATATGGAATATTACATGCAGCGGCAATCTCCCTTGCTGTAAAAATCCGGTCCTGCGGATGCGTCGCCATATGACGAAGTGCAATAAGCGCATATCCCACTTTTTTAGAAAGTTGAAGCATAAATACGACTATTCTGGTCTTATATTATTCCAAAAATAAAGAGTCAATAATTATGACTCCTATCATATTAATATCGCAAAATTTTCCCGCGAAAACAAATAAGTCCAATATTTCCGGCCTGAATCATCTTTGACGTACCGACATTATTCCGTATTTTGTAAATATGGAAGCAATTCAGACAGCCGATTTAACAAAGCATTATAGAACCGGACTGCTTAATAAAAAGAACATAAATGCGCTTGAAAAAGTTTCACTGTCTGTGGAACAAGGAAGTATTTTCGGACTGCTTGGCCCAAACGGAGCCGGTAAAACAACCTTTGTCAAACTGCTCCTGTCTATTGCATTCCCCACTTCAGGAACTGCATCAGTTCTCGGTTATCCCATTGGACAGCGTGCATTGAAGGAACAATGCGGCTACCTCCCGGAAAGCCACAAATACCCGGGATTTCTTACCGCCACAGATACACTGATCTTTTTTGGCAGGCTAAATGGACTGCCTGAAACTGCCTTAAAAGACAAGGCAAAGTATTTGCTGGAATTGGTGGGATTAAAAGACTGGGCAGATGTTAAAACAAAAAAGTTTTCCAAGGGTATGCTGCAGAGACTTGGACTTGCACAAGCGCTTGTTAATGATCCGAAATTATTATTTCTCGATGAACCCACTGACGGAGTGGATCCGGTTGGACGCAAAGAGATCAGAGATATCCTGGTAAATCTGAAAAACGCGGGTACAACGATATTTTTAAACTCCCATCTGCTTTCCGAAATTGAAATGATCTGCGATAATGTGGCCATTCTGAAAAAGGGATGCGTGGTGCGGACAGGTTCGATAGCAGACCTGACCACACAGAAATTAATTTACAATATCCAGCTTTCAGCTCAGATACCTGAAGATACGAAAGTAAATCTCAGTCACAAACATTTCTCGCTCGAGTTCAAAGATACTAATCTCGCAGCAACTTTAAATGACAAATCGGAATTGAATTCTATCATAGATACTCTCCGCGCTGATGGAATAGGAATAGAAGGAGTAACACAGCAAAAAATGTCGCTTGAAGACTACTTTATACAATTAATGAAAGAGGAAAACAGACAATGAGATTCTGGGGAATGTTTCGGTTCACAATCGGCGAGACCATCCGCAGAGGAGTTCTCATTTTCTATTTCTGCGTGGCTACATGTTTCCTGATATTCTTTTCTCTGGGAGTAGGCCAATCGGCAGAAAATCCGGGAGTAATCACAATATTCGGTTCCGAGTTTGCACATGAATCAATGCCGGGATTGAATGTCGCGGAATTCATGCTGATCCAGCTTCATTCTTCTTCAGTATTCTGGATTGTTTTATTCGGAATATTCGGTGTCGCGGGACTCATTCCGAACATGCTGGAGAAGGGCACGATCGACCTGTTTCTCAGCAAGCCGCTTACACGTACCGAGCTGTTACTGGCGCGTTCTCTTGGGGCTGCTACAGGCATAGCAGTCAATCTTGTTTATTTCTTTGCCGGGATATGGCTGATATTCGGATTGAAAGCCGGAGTCTGGCACTGGGGATTTCTTTCTTCCGTCATATATGTTGTTTATGCTTTCGCCTGCCTTTTTTCCATTGTCGCTGTCGCCGGATTGTTTACGCGAAGCGCCGGTTTTTCCATACTGATCGCGTTTTCATTTGTTTTGATATCATGGCTGCTGGAATTAAGAGAATCGCTGTTATTCCTCATTTCTGACAATCCTGTTTATCACTGGATACTTGATGCTTTTTATTACATCACGCCGCAATTCAATGCAATGCTGTCGAATTCGTCGCGCGTAATCGGCAGCAATCCGCTTTCCCTTTCACCGCCGCAATTCACATTCATGCCGTATATTTATTCTTTTTTTTCTGCATCTCTTTTATACGGACTCGCTTTATGGTATTTTTCGCGCCGCGATTATTAATCTTACATCAAGGCATAGTTTATACTGATCTTTCCCGTTTGAATGTGATTTGATTTCTGCATACCTTTTTTTATAATTGGAGGTCGGAATGAAAATCGGAATCACATGCTATCCTACATACGGCGGCAGCGGTGTCGTGGCGACCGAGCTGGGTAAAGCCCTTGCCAAACGCGGCCACTTTGTGCATTTTATAAGCTATGCACTGCCGATGCGCCTGAGCGGATTCCAGGAAAATATCGTGTACCACGAAGTAGAGATGGCAAACTATCCGCTTTTCGAATTCCAGCTCTATACACTCGCGCTGGCCAGCAAAATGGTTGAAGTCGCACGTTATGAAAAACTTGACGTATTCCACTGCCACTATGCTTTACCCCATGCAACGAGCGCATACCTTGCAAAGCAAATACTGAAAGATACCGATATTAAAATTATCACTACCCTGCATGGAACGGACATTACTCTGGTCGGGTTGGAACCGAGTTTTTTGTCGATCATGAAATTCAGTATTGAACAAAGCGACGGTGTTACAGCCGTCTCCCGTTTTCTTAAAGAAAAAACATTGACAAATTACAACATCAATAAAGACATTGAAGTCATACCGAATTTCATAGACGTTGAAAAATACAGAAGGGATCCTGCAACAAAATTCTGCTCCCGCTGTGCACCCGAAGGCGAAAAAATACTAATGCATACATCCAATTTCCGTCCCGTTAAACGTGTTGCCGACGTGGTGCGGATTTTCAATGAGGTTCAGAAAAAGATACCAAGCGTCTTGGTTCTTATCGGCGACGGGCCGGATCGCTCGTCATGCGAAATGCTGTGCCGCGAACTTGGAATCGAGAAAAAAGTAAAATTCCTCGGCAAGCAAATGGAACTGGTCCCGATTCTTTCAAACGCCGATCTTTTTCTTATGCCCAGCCAATCGGAGAGTTTTGGTTTGTCGGCGCTTGAAGCTATGGCTTGCGAAGTGCCTGTCATTTCATCAAGTGTAGGCGGATTACCTGAACTTCAGGTACATGGCGAAACCGGGTTCATTGCAGAAATCGGAGACATCGACCGGATGGCGCGTTATGCAGTCGATTTGCTGTCCAATCCGTCAAAGCATAAATTATTCGCGGCGGCCGCGCGCAAACGGGCTGTTGAGTTCGAATCGTCCAAGATTATTCCGCTCTATGAGAAGTATTATGAAAAAATTCTCGGTAATAATTCATAGGAAAGCTGAAATCTAAATAACAGCGGCTATTTTCAGCCGGGACTTAATTTCGCATATTTTACAACAAGATTTTTCCTGCCGTATTCTTCAAACAGAACTACAGCCTTTTGAGCGTCTCCTCTGCCGGTTACTTCCATAACCCGGCCCCGTCCAAACAACTCATGGCTGACAACGATACCGCGTTTGACCTCGAAATGTTCCTGCGACTCGTTTTCATAATCGGGCATTGCATCACTGAAATATTCAGATCCCTCTTTAACCTTCTGCTTGATCCTTTGTCTGGATACTTTTTTTATTTTATCAGCTTCAAACAATAGTGCATCGGACGGTTGTTTCGCGATTGTCCGCACTGCCCGTTCGATATTTTCCGTTCCCAGTTCGGACAGGAACCGTGATTCGCTCGGATAGACAATATCGCCGAACCGGTAGCGCAAATTCGTGTAGGTAATATAGAGTTTTTCCATCGCCCTGGTAATTCCGACATAAAAAAGGCGCCGTTCTTCATCCACATCCGATGATTCAAGCGTACTCGAATAGAACGGCAGGAGTCCCTCTTCCAATCCGGCTATAAACACCACCGGAAATTCTAGTCCTTTTGACGCATGCAGAGTCATTAAAGTAACGGAGTTCTGTTCTCCCTCCCAGCTGTCTATATCGGAAACAAGGGCAACTTCTTCGAGGAATGATTCCAGCGAAGCATCCGGTTTTTCATGACTGAATTCAGATATTGCCGAAAGAAGTTCCTGAACATTTTCCCACCTGCCCATAGATTCTGCAGTCCGCTCTTCCTTGAAAATCGACAGTATCCCCAGTTCGTCTACAAGCGAACGTGCAAGTTCGCTGAAGGTCATTTGCGGACGAAGCGATTGATATTTTTCAATCAGGATCCTGAACTGCACCAGGTTCGATTTTGCACGTTCAGTCAAATCAGGGATTTCGCCTATTCTCTTCAGCGAGTCGAAAAACGAAACAGAATTCTTATCGCTGAACTTTTTCACACGTTCAATAGTAACATCCCCGATTCCGCGTGCCGGGTAGTTTATTATACGCATAAGACTTACTTCGTCTGTCGAATTCACCAGCAGGCGCAGGTATGCAAGAACATCCTTGATTTCCTTCCGTTCATAGAATCTTGTGCCGCCGATTATCTCGTAAGGGATGGCATTTTTTCTGAATGCGTCTTCAAGCGTCCGGGACTGTGCATTTGTACGGTACAATACGGCGAAATCTTTTAAGTCAAGTTTTCGGTGCCTGCTTTCTTTCTGGATAGCACGGACTATCCTGCTGCCCTCTTCCTGATCATCTGCACACCGGATGATAGTCACAGGTTCGCCCGGCGGGTTGTCTGTCCATAAATTTTTCTTCAGTTGTTCCTTATTAAAGCGGATAAGCTGGTCTGCTACTGATATAATCGATTTGGTTGAGCGGTAGTTTTGCTCAAGGCGGAAGAGCCGGCAGTCCGAAAAGTCCTTCTGAAAATCAAGGATATTCCGGATATCCGCCCCGCGAAAGGAATAAATACTCTGTGCATCATCTCCGACCACGGAAATATTCCGGTATTTGCTGCCCAGCTGCTGAATAACTTTATATTGAGCCCGGTTAGTATCCTGGAACTCGTCCACCAGTATGAATTTAAATCTATCCTGATATTTCTGCAGTATTGTTTTCTTCTTTTCAAAAAGCTCGATTGGTTTTATTAAAAGATCGTCAAAATCCATTGCATTGCTCTGCTCAAGAGTTTTCTGGTATTCCTCATATACCAGGGCGGTCTTTTCATCAAAAAGATCGCGTGCAAGCTCCGCATATTTTGCCGGTGAAAGATACTGGTTCTTCGCATTGCTCATGCGCGAGCGGATTGCGGCCGGGTTAAACTGCTGTGCAGGAAGATTCAGTTTTGCCATTACCTTTTTTACAGTACTGAGAGAATCATCCGAATCATAAATAGTAAATGAAGGTGAATATTTAAGATGAACGCATTCTTTACGAAGTATCCTGGCAAACATAGAATGAAATGTTCCCATCCATAAGCTCCCGGCTTCCCCGCCTTTAAGCTTGACAATCCGGTTTTTCATTTCATTCGCTGCTTTGTTTGTAAATGTGAGCGCCATGATCTGATACGGCGGCACTCCGCATTCCATCAGATAAGCAATTCGGTAGGTAAGAACACGAGTCTTGCCGCTTCCGGCTCCGGCAATAATTATTACCGGCCCGTTTACCGCTTTCACTGCTTCAATTTGAGCTAAATTCAGATCTTCAAGAAATTTCATCGTTATAAATCTAGTAAAGTAAAATATTAAGGATAATTTACCCGGAGGGCAAGAAAAAGCTGTTAAAATATTTTAAAAAGAATTATTACAGAGCCGGGAAGATATCTGAAAGAAAAAAAATTAAACTGGCAATGCACCTTCGAGTCTGAGCAGGAATTCCTTCGTCTTTAATCCCGCCGCGTAACCTACGAGTCTGGAATTGGAACCGACGACGCGATGGCATGGAATAACTATCGGAAGCGGATTCGAACCGTTAGCTTTTCCAACCGCCTGGAATCCGCGCTGCGCTCCGATTCGTTTTGCCAGTTCTTTATAAGTTATGGTCTTGCCATAACGGATTCTTTTCAACTCATGCCAGACATGACGCTGAAATTCCGTTCCAATCGGATCAAGACGGCTGTGAAATTTTACCAGCCGCCTGTCGAAGTAACGATTTAATTCATCGATGATCTGGCGGTTTTTCGACGAAGTTTCAATGAACACGGCATCCGTAAATCTTTTCTGCAGCCAGGACATGAATTCCTTTTTTGTCTGGGCAGGAATACTAATCTTGCAGACACCGGATTTAGTCGAAGCAATATGAATAGTACCGATTTTTGAATTAAAAGAAGTACAGTAAATTTTCATCATCGCTGCTTTGAATTTCCCCAGACAGAATCAATTTCCATAAGCGTATCATTAAAAAAAACCTGATACTATTTTTTATTGATTTAATTTGAAAAGGAGCCAGCCCAAAACCGGAAAAAGTATAATCAAAAGGTACCTGAAAGGCAAGCACTCTGATTTTTCAAAAATCTTTTTTTTTAAAACAACTTGACACTACTTAGAAAAACGCCTTTGCTTCCATTCTCAGATAATGAAGCGGTTGACGCTTCCATTCACTGCGTCCGTAATAATTAATCGAAAGCTGCAGATTGCCGGTAACACGGTAATCAAATACTAACTGCCATAGATAACTCTGTCCTACTGTCTTACCTTCGGTAAACTCATAAGGCAATATTTCATTTGGATCTTTTATGCCTGTTAATACCACTTCTTCCCGCCTGATTTCCGCCTGTACCTGGCCGTCTCCGGGAAATGAGCGCACAATCCTGAATCCCTCTTCGTTAATATCGGCTTTCCCCTCTTTTCCTCCAAAATCATTGGAAATTCCGGTTATCGCAATATTGAATCCAATTTCCCAGTTTGATACAGGCCTGTATGAAAAATCGGACTTTACGGCATTTGAAATAATATTACGTTCACGAGCCGATGCCGGAGCAGCTTTTACCTGATCTGTCTTATTGACAAACTCTGTCTGATTGCCGATTTCTTTTACAAACTGCGATCGTATGCGTACCGATCTCTCCTTTTTATAACTTTCTTCTATTCCCGAAATATACTGCGTCATTCCAAACAGCTCGCTATATCGAAACCGAAATGATAAATCGGGATTATTCTCAAAAATAAAGACATCCTGCGTGATCTGCTGTGAACCGGCTACAGTAGTATTTCGATTCAAAAAATGTGAAAAATTCAATAAATATATCTGTTTTGTATCCGTTTCCTTGTTTTTCTCGTCCACACGAAGATACGTCTCGGCCGAAAGCGCACGTAATGCTTTATTCAGCCACTCAGACGAAACAGGCAAAAGATGCGCAAAATGCAAACGCACCCGTACGCTTGCCTTGAGATCAGCAGCAGGATACAATTGATCGCTGGGAAGGTAGACAACAATATAATCGCCGTCAAAGCGAGTCAGTTCAAAATCATTCTCGTCGGCAATCCCGTTGCCGTTCTTATCCCCAAGATACCGGTAATTACCGCTGCCCGGAGTAACCCTGATGAATATTCTTTCCATCTGTGCGGAGCGCTGATTAGAAAACTCATAATAAAGATCCGTTTCAACACCGCGCTTAAAAGGCGTAAATCGAGTCTGAGATCTGACCAGAACCGCGTCGGAATTAAGATTTCCGCGCTGCTTAAACTCTTCGGTATATTTGACATTTCTGATGCTTAATGATAACAAACTGGTAATCAGCTGGGTATAGCCAATCTGCCAGGTATAAAGCTGTGTAACCGATTGCGATGCACGGCGCAAATATCCGATATAAGCACTGTCTTCTGTCCGAAAACGCATTTCTGCAGATAACGACATCCTGGAAAATTCTGCCGTTCTTAAAGATGGAGCAATTTCCAGATAGCGAAAACTTCCCTGATTCAGGGAGTCATATCCAGGCGGCTTTTCTTTACGGGCTTCAGTCTCAAAACGAAACGCCGGCTGCCAGCCGGAAATTTCATATAATGCCGTTCCGCGCTGTCTTATCCAGCGGGATTCGTTATTTGAATATGCGTTATCCGTATTAATATCTTCTATCCGGTATTCAATTTTCGGCAGGCTGCTGTCTGCAATTTCTATATCTACCTGCATTCTTTTGGATTTAATTTCGCCCGGACGGTCCAGTATTCCATATTTTACTGCACCCTTAATACTCTGCACGGGCTTATACGCAAAAGAGAACTCCCGAATTTCCTCGTCGGTCTCTCCAGTTTCTGTTATATCCCATTTCCTGTCAAACTCAACGTCATTAAGCCTGTCGAGCGTGAAGAAATATCTGTCAATAAATCTTTCTGAAAAACCGATATCGAGTTCGCCAAAATTTGTATTGTCTATATTCAGTTGTTTTGGATTATAGCGTGCTGAAAATGTAAGTGCTCCTCCTCTCAGACTGCTGCTGTCGTGGTCAGAAAATCTGTTCCGGTTAAAATTGCTGAATGCATATTCTCCCGCAACGGATAAATCTGAAGTGATGGCTGCCCGGCCGTTTATATCCAGAACCTGATGACGCTGAGGCATTGGCAGGAATTTTAACGGCATGTAATTGCCCTGTCCGATTCCTGCAAAACGAAATTGCCCTGCTGCAATGCGCGTATATCCTGCAGAATCAGGCGGCACATAATCAACAGGCGAGAAAGAAACCAGATACAATGCGGACGGATCGCCGGGCGAGTAAACCAGAATTGAATATTGTTTTCCTGCAATTATTGTATCATGCAAAGCATATTGTCCCGATCCTGTGTCTACTTTAACTAATCCAGAAACAGACGCCTTCATTCGATCGGCTCCGCTCCGGCGAAGAACAGCACGTGTCGAATCATTCAGTGCAAAATCTACCGGGGAATCCGGATCATCCGCTTCCTGCGTAAAAGCGACATTTAAATTCAATTTCTTGCCGAACGCACTGGTACTTACAGATCCTCCGACAAGATTGCGGATAAACTGCCTGTCAGAGTATTCAAAATCGACTGTAATTCTCGACGCCGTGGTGATAAGTCTTTTGCTCGAAAAAGTAATTTCACCTGTTGAATAATCGATTATATAATCGTTCACTTCACCGCGGGTTAATAATTCGCCGTCGAGAAATACCCGTTCACTGCCTGCAATAATGATAAGCCGGTTTTCTCCGTTATTGCCTGTAAGGCGGTACGGGCCCTGCATGCCTTCCTGACCTTGAAAATAATTTGAGGCATATTTGCCTCTTGCAGTTGCGCCGATAACCGAAAATGCGGCATCGAGATCTGACCCGCCGATATTTTCGAAGGATGCCATGCCCCGTGCACCCTGAAGTTTGCGGTTCAGCCTGCCGAATTCGCCTCCTTCTTTTTGGTCAATGAGAATATTAAAATCTCCAAGAATTGCCGAATAACGGGGATATTTAATTTCGATATAAACTTTATCGACCTCCTGCAGAGTTTTAGTAGTTCCTTCAGGCTGAATTGGAGAATTCTCATCTGTAAGCGCTGCAGTTACGTCGACATCCTGTGCGAGTTTGCCTGCAAGCTGCATCCGGAAACCGGAGCTTAACGAGAGATCGCGGTTCGATCCGATAGAAAATCCGCGTACAATTGAACCGCTTTTTTGAAGTCCCGGTCCGAAAAAATCATTCGAAAAAAGTTTCGCCGATGCAGGAGCGATTATTTTTTTTTCCTTACCGATGGAGTCCCTCCGGATTTCAATCCGGTGAAGTGTGTATTCCTGTTTAAAATCCAATGGGAGCGTTCTATAAGTTATCGACATGCGGTGAGTGAGTGAATCTAAGAACAAAGAATCCATAAATTCTCGGAAGAGAATAACCTGTCCGGACCGATAATCCATTTCATAATCATAGTCCTTTTTCGGGTAGACGGCGGAATCGATAGTGATTTTCTCACTCCCCCCGGCAACAAATTCATGCGGTAATTGATAAAGCGTGTCTTTTTTTGAAAGGTCGATTATTTTTATATGCTGATTTGGAACTTGAAAAACTCTTTGCTCCTGCGCGTATAGATGCCCATGCAGGAGTGTAATTAAGAACACAGCAAAATAAATTAGATACTTCATTGAGTAAGCCGAGAATGACAAAAAGTCTCAGTATTCCATAAGTATCCTTAAAATAGTAATTAATTTGACATATTAATAAAAAACATCCTCTCTTTCCTGCCGGAAGGAGAGGATGAAATGCCGATAATATTTTTTTAAATCAACAATATCTTTTAAAATGCAACACCGCCGCCCAGATAAATAATGGGCGGGGACTGTATATCATAGTATTCATTCCCGCCGACCGGCTGGGAAAGGAATCCGATTTCAGCGAACGGAGCAATAGAGGATTCGGTTTTAAACTGAACTTCGACAGACAAGTTTATTCCCAATGCATCAACCTTATCCAGCCGCTCAAAATCGGAACTTTCCATGCGATAGCCGATATTCAATCCGATTTTCAAGACAGCTTTTCCATCTGCAAGAGGAAATCTCGGTTTTATTGCTCCGCCGAACTCGATCATTGTAATATCAACACCGCTGCCTTCGTATGTAACGGGCGAAAAATTAACGAAAAAACCGACTCCAAGTTTCGGCATGATATATTCGTCGTAAAAAGCTCTTAACAAAAGACCGCCCTCCTTATCCGCATAAGATCCGCCCACAGTTACTTCACCTGCCAGCCAGTATGCAGCAGTTATGCCGATATCCCGATTGCGCGCCATAAGTCCTACTTGAGGTACTTCGCTGTATGTACGTACAGCTTTGGTTTCTTTTGACATCTTTTTTATTTCGGAATACTTAATTGTATAAATGGATCCGTCGTTGGTCTCGATTTTTATAAAATCGTTCGGCACATTCTCGATAATTGTTCCCTTCCGAACGTCCCCGTTATTCAAATATATCACATCGATTTTTTCCTGACTGAATCCGATGGCGATGAAAAGAGTTGATACGAACAAAACCAGAAGAAAAGTCCGCATTGATAATCCTCCTTAAATGTGTGATAAATTACTTTGAGTTAATTGGTAAATCGATTCTTCACGGATAATTTACTGTAATTATTATGAATTTCAAACATGATCTTATAAAAAATGGCAGAATATTTTATATAAGGATATACAGGATCGTACTTCCCAACCTCGCTCCCAAACTCTCAGATTGTGTGAAAACTATGGCAAGTATTTTGTATAAGTAAAGGGGAAAATAATAGGAGAACATTATTTGGCACAT
>JAFGLB010000071.1 GCA_016928255.1 Bacteroidota bacterium | reverse complement strand
CTTAATAATGACCGGACATCAGTAATTTTACCGGTTACTGCTGCTGCAGCGGCCGTTAGCGGCGAAGCAAGAAGCGTTCTTCCGCCTTTACCCTGCCGTCCTTCAAAATTCCGGTTGCTGGTGGAGACAGCATATTGTCCCGCTTTGATTTCATCGCCGTTCATCGCGATACACATTGAACAGCCGGATTCGCGCCATTCTGCACCTGCATCTGTAAATATTTTATCCAATCCTTCAGCTTCTGCCTGCTTTTTTAATTGCTGCGAACCGGGGACAATCATGGCGCGCACATGCGGCGCCACTTTGCGGCCTTTAAAAACACGTGCAGCATCGCGCAGGTCGGACATCCTGCCGTTTGTGCAGCTGCCTATGAAAACAACGTCTATCTTTTTCCCGGCAAGAGTCTCGCCAGGTTTAAAGTCCATATATTGAAGCGATTTTTCCAGTGTCTGTTTATCTGTCGCATTTTTCAGGCTTGACGGATCGGGAATTCGTCCGGTGACCGGTATTCCCATTCCCGGATTCGTCCCGAATGTCAGCATCGGCTCAAGATTTGATATATCCAGCGAGACTGTTGTATCAAACATAGCACCGGCGTCTGTGGGCAATGAACGCCAGAGCTTCAATGCTTTTTCCCAGGCTCCGCCTTTCGGAGCAAATTCACGATTTGCCAAATATTCGAACGTAACATCGTCCGGTGCCATCATACCGGCACGCGCACCGCCTTCAATTGACATATTGCAGATAGTCATTCGTTCTTCCATTGTCAGCGCACGGATTGTGGATCCGGTGTATTCGATAACATGTCCGGTACCTCCACCGACGCCTATCTTGGCTAATAATGCAAGGATGATATCCTTAGCTGTGATTCCCTTTCCAAGTTTTCCTTCGATGCGTACTTCCATTGTTTTCGGAAGGCGCTGGAGCAGGCATTGAGTAGCGAGTACATGCTCAACTTCACTTGTTCCAATTCCAAATGCAAGAGCACCAAAAGCGCCATGAGTTGCCGTATGACTGTCGCCGCATACTATTGTCATTCCCGGCTGTGTATAGCCAAGCTCGGGTCCGATTATATGCACAACTCCTCGTTTCGGATCGTCTTTTCCATAAAGACGAAAACCGAATTCTTTTGCGTTGATTTCCATCTGACGCATCTGTTTTGCTGCAAGTTCATCTGAAATCGGAACAGACGGCGGAAGCGTAGGTATACTGTGATCCATAGTTCCTACAGTGCGGTCCGGACGCCTGACTTTAAGTCCGCGGTGCCTTAATCCATCGAACGCCTGCGGCGAAGTGACTTCGTGAACGAGCTGTAAATCGATATACAGGACAGCCGGTGAATCCGGTTCCTGTACAACAACATGATTATTCCATACTTTCTGAAAGAGTGTCTGTGGTTGAGCCATTATTTAATTCCATTATTATTAATTCAAACATTGCAAAATTTATTTTTCTGAATACTCGAATCACATTAAACGATATTTCGATAAAACTAACACTGTTATTGTATAATATTTTAAACAGTAATACTGTCTTTCGGCATTACTTTCTTCTGCTGACCGTCTTTTCGTTTTTTTGAAGCAATAGCCCTATTGAGAGCTTCGATATATGCATGAACGCTTCCGGCGATAATATCCGTGCTTGCTGCCCGTCCGTTCATCAGCGTGCCGTCAAAGTCAACACGGACAAAAACCTCGCCTATTGCATCATGCCCCGAGTGGACGGATTTAATAGAGTACTCCGTAAGTTTGCCTACAACACCGGTAATACGTTCGACGGCTTTATAAGCAGCGTCAACCGGCCCGTCACCGGCGGCTGAGTCTATAGTAATCTGTTCACCCTGTTTCAATTCAACAGTTGCCGTAGGCCGCAGGTTGGTCCCGCTGGTAATCTGGAGATTAACCAGATGATAAATTTCTTCTGTTGAACTAAGACCCGATTCAAGGATCGTTTCGAGATCTTCGTCGAATATTTCTTTTTTCTGATCGGCGATCTGGCAAAACAGCTTGTATGCATTTTGCAGTTCTTCATCCGACAGCTGATATCCAAGTTCGGCATAACGCTGTTTAAGTGCATGACGCCCGGAGTGTTTTCCGAGTACCAATGTACTGTGTTTGATTCCTACTGACTGCGGAGTCATAATCTCGTATGTAATCGGACTTTTAAGTATGCCGTCCTGATGAATGCCTGCCTCGTGTGCAAATGCATTCGCACCGACAATAGCCTTATTCCGCTGAACCATCATTCCGGTTAAACTGCTCAGCAGTTTGCTTGACTTATATATTTCTTCAGTATTTATATTAGTCGTCAGGCCGAGTTTTTCATGACGCGTTTTGATCGCCATAACAATTTCTTCCAGCGATGCATTTCCTGCACGCTCGCCGATACCGTTAAGTGTGCATTCAGCCTGTCGTGCGCCGTTTTGAACGGCAGCAATGGAATTAGCCACAGCCAATCCGAGATCGTTATGACAGTGTGAGCTGAGAATAACGGATTTTATATTCGGGACTTTTTCGCTTACGGTTCTAAACATCGCGCCGTATTCATCCGGAATTGCATATCCGACCGTATCCGGAAGATTAATAATTGTTGCGCCGGCTTTAATTACAGCTTCGATGACTTCACAAAGGTAATTGATATCGCTTCTGGAAGCATCTTCGCATGAAAATTCCACTTCATTGCACAACGATTTGGAATACTGAACAGCCCAGACTGCATCCTGAAGAACCTGCTCGCGCGACTTTTTCAGCTTATATTTCAAATGCAGGTCGGAGGTTGCGATGAAAGTATGTATTCTCGGTTTTGCCGCCTCGCGAATCGCTTCCCATGCACGGTCAATATCAGGTTTTACTGCGCGTGCAAGACCCGCGATTGTACAGCCCTCGATTTTTTCGGCAACCATTTTAACGGCTTCAAAATCGCCGACGGATGCGATTGGAAATCCCGCTTCAATGACATCCACACGCAGCATCTGGAGCTGTCGGGCAAGGCGCAGTTTTTCTTCAATATTCATGCTGCAGCCGGGCGACTGTTCACCATCGCGCAGCGTTGTGTCAAAAATAAATACGCGGTCTTCCATAATACAATTCTCCTATAACTTTTTGTTTTCAATATTTACTAGTTTACGAACCCAATCCATCAGAACAGCAAACTGATCCGGAGTAAGCGACTGTGCACCGTCTGAATAGGCCTCTTCGGGATTCGGATGCACTTCCACTATCAATCCGTCGGCACCGGCGGCAATTGCGGCCTTCGCTACCGGTGTAACGAGGCTTCTTACGCCCGTACCATGGCTCGGATCTGCAATAACGGGCAGATGGCTTAATTCTTTCAGCGCCGGTATTGCAGAAAGATCGAAAGTATTGCGTGTATAATCCTCAAATGTCCTGATTCCGCGCTCGCATAAAATTACCTGTTCATTCCCTTGCGACATTATATACTCGGCAGACATCAGCAGTTCTTTCAACGTGCTTGATTGTCCGCGTTTCAGCAAAACAGGTCTTTTTTGTTTGCCGGCTTCTTTCAGTAAAACAAAATTCTGCATGTTGCGTGCGCCAATTTGAAGTATATCGGCATACTCGCCGACCAAGCTCACATCTGTCGGAGTAATGACTTCTGTAATAATCAATAGTCCTGTTTTTTCACGCGCCTCGGAAAGGAGTTTCAACCCCTCTTCTTCCAATCCCTGAAAACTGTAGGGAGAAGTTCTTGGTTTAAACGCCCCGCCCCTGAGCACTTTAGCGCCGTATGCCTTAACCTTTTCCGCCGAGAGTAAAATTTGTTCACGGCTTTCAATAGAGCAGGGGCCTGCCATAACGACAAAATTATCGCCTCCGATAATTACCGGCTGGCTGCCGCTTCCGGCGGGAGCAGGTATCGAAATTGTGGTCCTCGAACCGCGCCATTCACTGCTGGCAAGTTTAAACGGCTTTAATATCGGTACAACGCTTTCAACTCCATCAATTGAATCAAGTTCCTGCAGCCGGAATTTTCCCCGCTCGTCTCCGACACATGCAATGACCGTGCGCAGTTCGCCGTAGATAGGGTGGACTTTAAATCCAAGCTCCTTTACTTTATTAAATATATGCTCGATTTGCTGCCGGCTAGCGCCGGATTTCATTACAATGATCATTTAAAAAATCCTTGTTTAATATACATCTTTCCAAATCAATGAGAACTTTTTACCCGGTGTTTCAACAAATGATAACTAATCGAATCCACCAGAGCTTTCCAGCTGGCTTCGACCACGTCCGGCGATACGCCGACGGTATTCCATGATTTATTGCCGTTTTTAGTCTCAATCAAAACGCGTACTTTTGCCGCCGTCGCACTCTGTGTGTCAAGAACGCGCACTTTATAATCCGTAAGATGAATCTGTTTGAGTTCCGGATAGAATTTTTCAAGCGCTTTTCTAAGCGCCAGATCCAGCGCATTGACAGGTCCGTCTCCTTCGGCTGCAGTTATTTCTGTCTCATTGCCGACACGGATTTTTATCAATGCTTCCGACCGGGCTTCCTTCTCAAGACTGTCCTTCTGAATACTTACTTTAAATCTCTCCAAATCGAAGAAATGTTTCATTTCTCCCGTATGCCGTTTTACCATCAGCTCAAATGAACCTTCAGCATCTTCATAACTATAACCGTAATGCTCCATTTCCTTAATTTCGTTAACTATTTTCTGAACAGCCGGTGATTTATCGTTGAGTTCTACACCCAATTCTTTTGCCTTAAAGATTATATTGCTCCGGCCGGAGAGATCTGAAATAAGAACCCTGCGTGCTCCTCCGACTGATTCCGGTACTATGTGTTCATATGTAAGTGCGGTTTTCATTACGGCGCTTACGTGAACGCCTCCTTTATGTGCAAATGCACTCTCGCCTACAAATGGAAGATTCTTCTGATGCTTGACATTTGCCAGTTCACTGACGTAGTGCGATACACTTGCCAGATGTGCCAGTTGTTCGTCCGACACACATTTATATCCCATCTTCAATTGAAGATCCGGAATTATCGAGCATAAATTTGCATTTCCACAGCGCTCGCCGTAACCGTTGATTGTTCCCTGCACCTGAATACACCCTTCGCGCACGGCCGTTAATGCACTGGCAACCGCTGTATCCGAATCGTTATGTGTATGAATACCGAGCGGGACAGAAATATTTTTCTTCACCTCACGCACAATTTCTCCAACCTGCCAAGGCAGCGTTCCTCCGTTCGTATCGCAGAGGACAAGAATTTCGGCTCCGCCTTCGGCAGCGGCTTTTAATGTCTTAAGCGCATATTCCTGGTCCTGCTTAAACCCGTCGAAGAAATGTTCAGCATCGTAAATAACTTCTTTCTCGTGCTTTTTCAGATAGCCAACAGAATCGGCAATGAGAGCCAAGTTTTCTTCCGGCGAAATCTGCAGCGCCTGTTTTACATGCAAGAGCCATGTTTTGCCGAAGATCGTGACTACAGGTGTCTGGGCATCCAGCAATGCACGGATATTCTCGTCTTTTTCAACGGGATTCTTTGCGCGCCGGGTTGATCCGAACGCCGCAACTTTAGCATGCTTGAATTTGATAGCCCTGGCTCGTTCGAAGAATTCCATATCCTTCGGATTTGAACCAGGCCAGCCGCCTTCGATATAAGTAATGCCAAACGAATCAAGCCGCCTGGCAATTTTTAGTTTATCTTCAGCGGAAAAGGATATATCCTCTCCCTGCGTACCATCCCTTAATGTTGTGTCGTATAAAAATATTTGCTGCATAGACAATCCTTGTCTGGCCAGTGTTTATTTAAATGTTTTGTTAATTCTGTCCTCTGCCGCTGACACCTTTAACTTTTTTGGTAATGACTTTGGCTTTTTCTTTGGGACGAAGAGCACGAACGGCAGCGCCTGTCCGCCACATTTCGGAATTATGAATCTCTCCAAGCTTTTTTGCCAGATACTTCTGATAATTTTTTCCACCGCAGTCGCGTATTACCTCGCGCGTTTCCTGTCCGGTTTTGACGGATTTATAAAGTTTTTCAAATACCGGCAGATTTGCCTTTCGGAAAATCGGTCTCCACTTAAGCGCGCCATGCTGGGCTGTAACTGAGCAATTGGAATACATCCAGTCCATACCGTTTTCATCAACCAGCCTGATAAGGCTTTGCGTCAGTTCTTCAACTGTTTCGTTGAATGCTTCAGAAGGCGAATGGCCGTTTTTCCTGAGCACATCGTACTGCGCCTGCATGAGTCCCGCAAGAGCGCCCATCAGCACACCGCGTTCGCCGGTAAGATCGCTGTACACTTCCTTCAGGAAAGTGGTCGGGAAAAGATATCCTGAACCGATTGCTATGCCCACTGCCAGGCAGCGTTCTTCCGCGCGTCCTGTTGCATCCTGAAATACACCGAAACTAGAATTGATGCCGGCACCTGATAAAAAGTTGCGGCGGACATTCAATCCGGAACCTTTAGGCGCCACTAAAATTACATCGACATTCTTAGGCGGAATCACTTTTGTCTGTTCTTTATAAGTGATAGAGAATCCATGCGAAAAATATAAAGCATCGCCGGGTTTGAGATTCTTCCTGATTACCGGCCAGACAATGCGCTGTGCCGCATCGGATACAAGCAATTGAATAATCGTGCCGCGACGAACCGCTTCTTCGATTGGGAACAATGTCTTGCCCGGAATCCAGCCGTCTTTAATCGCGCGATCCCAGTCCTTTTTTAACTCTTTTGCCTGGCCGATTATTACATTGATGCCGTTATCTTTCATATTCAGTGCCTGGGCCGGCCCCTGCACACCGTAACCTATCACCGCAACGACTTCATTCTTTAAAACTTTACGTGCTTTTGCAAGCGTAAACTCTTTACGTGTTATTACTTTTTCTTTCACTCCGCCGAAATTGATATATGCCATGGTTTACATCTCCTTTTAATTTTTCCACAATTATTATTTTCAAAATCAATTGAATAACAATACCGTATTACAAAGTGCCGCTTTATTGCGATTCGCTCTGAAACTCCCGTTTTATTGCCACGCGCCCGGTACGTGCCAGTTCCTTTATTCCAAAAGGTTTCAGCATATTGATTATAGCATCCACTTTTAACTGCGAACCTGTAGCTTCAATAGTCAGTGTCTTCGCACTGACATCCACAACTTTAGTGCGGAAGATTTCCGATATTTGCATAATTTCCATCCGAGTCAGCGGTGTACATTGAACTTTTACCAGCGCAAGTTCCCTGTCGACAAAAGCCTCATCCGTTAGATCTACAACTTTTATCGTATCGATCAGCTTGTTGAGCTGTTTTAGGATTTGTTCTATAATCTGATCGTCGCCGCGCGTAACAATGGTCATGCGCGATATGGCGGCGTCTTCGGTCTCTCCAACCGTCAGACTATCGATATTATAACCCTTTGCCGCAAAGAGTCCCGCAATTCTATTCAGCGTTCCGAAATGGTTCTCCACCGACAACGAAATTGTGTGCTGTTTCAATTGATCAGATGATGCCATACTCTCTTCTCCTGGTTAAATTTCATTATCCTTTTGCATGAATCATCGTTTTATGCGATGCATGCGACTGTTTAAGCGGTTCAGGACTTTCGATAATCTCGGCAACAGTCTGTCCCGCCGGAATCATCGGGTAGACATTTTCTTCTTTTACAACGATAAACTCCACAAGCATCGGGCCTTCCTTGTGCGCAAGCGCATCATGGATCGCTTCTTCCACTTCTGCCGATGATGTGACCCTTTTTGCAGGAATACCGTACGCCTCAGCCACCTTTACAAAATCCGGACTGGATATAGGTGTGCTTGCATACCGTTTCTTCCAGAAAAATTCCTGCCACTGGCGCACCATACCGAGATATCCGTTATTCATTATAAATATCTTTATCGGAAGCTTGTTATGGCTTATTGTCGCCAATTCCTGAATATTCATCTGCATGCCGCCGTCTCCGGTTATACAGATAACAGGAAGGTCTTTTCTGCCGAAAGCCGCCCCCATGGATGCCGGGAGCGAAAATCCCATCGTTCCCAATCCGCCTGAAGTTATTTGCGTGCGGGGATGTTTCCACTTGAAAAACTGCGCCGTCCACATCTGCGACTGGCCGACATCGGAGACTACAACGGCATCGCCATCAGTGATTTCACCCAGCTTGTGAATAATATACTGGGCACGGAGCGAATCGTCATGTTTATACCGCAGAGGGTGCTCTGTCTTCCATGTGTCAATAGTCTTCAGCCATTCCTTTGTATCCAGCGGCTTAACAAGTTCATTCAGCTGTTTTAGAACTCTTTTGACATCTCCCACAATAGGAACATCTACAGGTACGTTTTTACTGATCGCAGACGGATCGATATCGATATGAATTTTCTTTGCGTTCTTCGCAAATTCTTCCACTTTTCCGGTAACGCGATCATCAAACCTCGCACCGATAGCTACCAGCACATCGCATTGATCGACTGCCATATTGGAGTACCACGTTCCGTGCATTCCCAGCATACCCAGCGCGAGTTTGCTTTGCTCTGGATAGGCACCAAGTCCATGAAGTGTCGTAGTGATCGGAGCATGCAGCTTGTCTGCAAGTGCACGAACTTCTGCCGAAGCATTAGAACTTATAACTCCGCCGCCTGTATATAATAGAGGCCGTTTTGACGTGCTGAGCAATTCTGCCGCTTTTTTTATCTGTTTGCTGTTGCCTTCCACCACCGGATTATAAGTCCGTATTGAAATCGTTTTTGGATAATCAAAAACAGCTTTTGCTGCAAGCACATCTTTCGGCAGATCAACAAGCACCGGCCCCGGCCTGCCTGTTGTGGCAATATAAAAAGCTGCTTTTACAGTATTTGCCAGATCTTTTATATCTTTTATGAGAAAATTATGTTTTGTAATCGGCCGAGTGATTCCGACAATGTCTACTTCCTGAAACGCATCATTGCCTATCAGGTCTGTAATTACCTGACCTGTAAAAACAACAAGCGGCACAGAGTCCATGTATGCATCTGCAATACCTGTGACTGTGTTCGTAGCGCCGGGACCTGAAGTCACAAGAACTACACCCGGTTTGCCGGTGGCTTTAGCATAACCTTCTGCGGCATGCGTCGCTCCCTGTTCATGCCGCGTGAGAATGTGCTTAATATGCGTCAAATCATGAAGCACGTCATGTATGCCGATTACGACGCCGCCCGGATATCCGAAAAGCGTTTCTACACCCTCTTCAACAAGGCTCCGTACAAATATTTCAGCCCCTGTCATCGTCTTGCCTTGATGATTATCATATACTTTTGTCGGAGTCATTGCATTATTCCTTCTATTGTTATTTATAGTTCCTTCAATTTCTTTTTTTACTTTATTTTTATGTTCAATATCATACAACACATCATGAATACCCACAATCGATGCGCCCGGATATCCGAATATAACGTCAACTCCTTCTGCCGCCAGACATCGGATAAAGATTTCAAATCCGGTTATTTCCTTTTTTTGTTTTTGCTCTTTGTACGATTTTCTCAACACCTTACTCAGGACGGTATTTCCTTACAGGAAATACACGCGTCGTGCTTTTATTTTATGACCGCATCGCGGCTCCGGTACCCGCACTAGTTACAAACTTCGAATACCGCCTGAGCCACTTACTTTCTATCTTATTTTCAAATTTTGGTAATTCTGCAATCCGTGAATGAATTTCTTCATCGCTCAGTCGTACCTTCAGCGTGCGTTCATCTAAATCGATTTCTATTATATCACCTGCACGCAAAGCCGCGATGGGCCCGCCGGCTGCAGCTTCGGGCGATACATGACCGATGCAGGCACCGCGTGTACCGCCGGAAAAACGCCCGTCTGTAATAAGCGCAACTTTTTCGCCCAAACCCATTCCCATAATTGCTGAGGTCGGCGAAAGCATTTCCTGCATGCCAGGACCGCCGCTCGGACCTTCATAGCGAATTACAACAACGTCGCCCGGTTGTACCTGTCCGGCAAGAATTCCTGCCTGTGCATCCTCCTGACTTTCAAAAATCCGTGCAGGACCGCTGTGCTTGCGCATTGATGCAGATACTCCGGCTGTCTTTATTACTGCACCTTCAGGCGCGAGATTTCCAAATAGAATTGCCAGTCCGCCTTTTTCCGAGTGAGGATTTTTAATAGAACGGATGACTTCCGAGTTCTTCACTTTTGCTTTTTCGACAATACTCCGCATAGACTTTCCGCTTACCGTAGGCCGGTCGAGATGAAGTATGTCATCTCCTTTTTTCGATACTTCATTTAAAAGAGCGGGAATCCCGCCCGCCTTGTGAAGGTCCTCTATATGCCATGGTCCGGACGGACTGATTTTCGATAAGTGCGGAACTTTATCGGCTATTTCATTGATACGAGAGAGCGGGTAATCAAGTCCGATTTCACTGCAGAAAGCCAATGTGTGCAGGACTGTATTAGTGCTTCCGCCCATTGCTACATCCAATGCAAAAGCATCATCAATTGCATCCTGTGTAACGATATCGCGGGGCTTGAGATCTTTTTTAATCAGGTTTAAAATTATTTTACCTGCATCTTTGGTCAAATCATTCCGCTGTTTACTCTTTGCCAGGGCTGTGCCGTTAAATGGCAGGCCCAGTCCGATCGCTTCAAGAAGACAGTTCATAGAATTTGCAGTAAAGAGTCCCGAGCATGAACCGCATGACGGGCAGGAATATTTCTCCAATATTTTTAACCGCTTCTCGTCTATCGTTCCTGCTTTATACGAGCCGACTCCTTCGAAAACAGAAATAAGGTCTGAAGCTTTACCGTCGGGCAGCCTGCCGGCTTTCATTGCACCACCGGAAATAAAAAGAGTCGGAATGTTTACGCGCAGTGCGGCCATTACCATACCCGGAACAATTTTATCGCAGTTTGGTATACACACCATACCGTCAAATTTATGCGCTTCTATCATGGTTTCCACGCTGTCCGCAATAAGTTCGCGTGAAGGAAGGCTGTATTTCATTCCGACATGTCCCATCGCGACACCGTCACAAATGCCTATTGTATTGAACTCAAATGGTACGCCGCCTGCAGCTCGAATTGAATTTTTTACCAGCTTGCCGAAAGCCTGCAGGTGCACATGGCCCGGTATGATATCTACATAAGAATTAACGACGGCAATAAACGGTTTGTTGAAATCCGTTTCTTTTACACCTGTTGCGCGCAATAAGGCGCGGTGAGGTGCTCGTTCAAATCCTTTTTTTACGATATCGGATCGCATAGTTCATTCCTTTCAGACAGATAAAAAAATATATTTTTCCTCTGCCAGAGGAGAACGCTGCAAAACCTTACTTTATGGGGAACCGATTTCGGTGTGCTTCGTCGCCTCTGGCCTTCCTCAGCCTACAATAATAAGGCTAAGTACAAGGAGGAGGCTAAGAATAATAGTCAGCGATAATAAACCAGATGTAGACAGAAGAACCGCAGGCCGGACATTCCATCCGGCTGGATTTGATGATAAAACTGAGGTATTTGGGTTATTCTGTTTCACTGTATTTCAGTAAATAGATTCTACTATACCATACGAAAAACTTGGCATTTTGTCAAGAGTCAAAAAGAGAAATTTTTATGCAGGATTGGAGATTAACGAGTATTAATATTGATAAAAGGCTTCTGTCTTTATAAAAAAAGGGAATTATTGGGGTTGGCAAAGGAATCTTTAAGACAACCCCCTTTAAGCGACCTGGGATGACAATAGTTCAAAGAATCAAACCCCCTGCGCTGCGCGCATCCCCCTTTTTGAAAGGGGGTTATCTATTTTTATCAAGCTAAATTTAAAAAGATTATAAAATAATTCAATTGAAAAAATATAAACCACCGCGCTCTACATTTCCCACTTTTGAAAAAAAAGGAATTAAAACGATGTTACTCATTTATACCCAATTCCTTTAAAAAAGGTATAGCAAAAGACTCCGTCCGATTCTGATGTTCTGTATAAATCTTCAATACCTTTTTCGAACGAAGATTTATCTATTAGCGAACCGCTAATTGCCTTATCCCGAACTCCTTCAATCATAGCAGTAAAAGTATTACGTGTAAAACCTTCCACTAATTCAGGCCTGCTCGAATCGACATATACCATTCTCGGTGACACGGAACACTCTAAAAAACCTGCATTCACTAATAACGGATAAAGCTCCCTGCCGATTAAAGCGTTGCCGCCATTTGATTTCTGCAGCTGGACCTGACAATCAATTGCACTGCGCGCGTACCTGCTGTCAGGATAAAAATAAGCCGAGCCGTGATCTCCTTCAATTAGTGTTATTGTACCGCCCTTCTTCAATATTCTTTTCAACGACTGCAAAGCATCCAGAGGCTTCGGCAGATGCTCAAGCACAAAGCAGACAAGTATATGATCAAAATATTCATCGGTATAATCCATTTTAAATATATCACCTGACTGAAATTCAACATTACGGATATTCAATGATTGTATTAACGATTTCGCTTCCTGCAGTGATTCTTCAGAAATATCAATCGAGATAAATTTTGACTTTGGATTTTTCGGCGCAACTATTTTTGTCTGCGCGCCTATACCGCATCCGGCTTCAAGAATTAAGGAATTCTCGGGAAATATCGAATCATGATGCAGCAAATCACTCAGGCAATTTGCCTGGTCTGCTAAACGAGTCGCTTCTCTTTCTGAATAACCATGAACATAACCGGATTGCATATTATTAATCATCCATTATAAATAATGCGTAACTACCCACCCAATTATTCAATCGTTGAACCCTGACGGAGTTCTGTGTTTTTGTTTTAGTTATAATTAATCTTCACTATTTCAATCCCGCAGGCCTGCCTACCGCAGGCAGGCAGAGATAATTTTGAAAAACTAGGATTACCTGAACTCCAGAGAAATTCCACTGCAAAATAAATTCACTGAGTAGTCACAAAAATTCATATTTTATTTTACGCTATTATGCGCCAATTCTGCCGCAGGGCCTGGCATTTCTTTTTAATTCATTATCGAATGCCTTTGCCATATTCGTAATTAATTCAACAATATCGGGGTGAACACCGGCAAGATTACTTTTTTCTTCCGGATCGTTTAGAAGGTCGAACAGCGAAACATCAATTTCCTTTGTGATTTCTGTTCCTTTTTCTCCGTCTTTTCCTGGATGTTTAACGGACGGATATTTATGAGAAAAATGAAGTTTCCAGTTTTTCCACCTTACTGCCTGCAGTTCACTTTCGGCATAAAAATACAGAGCCTCATGCGGATTTTCTGCACCGGGCAAATTTTCCCACAGCGATAATGCATTCTCGCCGTCAATTTTATTGACAGGCAATTGAGTTCCCGTAATTGCCGCAATAGTCGGCAAAAAATCAATGGAAGAAAAAACTTTATCAGAAACGATACCTTTCGGTATTCTGCCGGGCCAGCTGATTATACACGGTTCTCTCTGTCCGCCTTCAAATGTTGAAAACTTTCCTTCACGAAGATTTCCAGCAGAACCCGAATGATTGCCGTAGACCAGCCAGGGCCCGTTATCTGAAGTGTATATTATTATCGTATTTTCATATAGATCCTGTTCTTTTAGTTTATTTACTATTTCACCAACCGACCAGTCGATCTCCTCCATCACATCGCCGTACAACCCCCGTTCCGTTTTACCTTTGAATTTTTCAGATGCAAACAGGGGAATATGCGGCATATTATGAGCAAGGTATATAAAGAACGGATTGTCTTTGTTGTTTTCTATATACCATAAAGTTTTTTCAGTATACCGCTTTGTAAGCAGACTTTGATCCGGATTAAGCTCAATAATATCATCGTTCTCGATTAACGGAAGATCGGGATACCTCGGGTCCGTAATTTTATTCATATCATTGCTGTACGGCAGTCCAAAATAATAATCAAAGCCATGCCGGCGCGGCAGAAATTCCTTCTTATCCCCGAGATGCCATTTACCTATACAGCAAGTATAATAATTTTTCTGCTTCAATAATTTGGCTATTGTTATTTCTTCCGAATTAAGTCCGATGTTTTCTTTTCCCTTGGTCCAATCAGGACCTTTTGGACCTATTACAAAAGGGAGCCCTACTCTTGCCGGATAACAGCCTGTCAGCAATGCCGCGCGCGATGGCGTGCAGGTCGGTGCCGCGCTGTAATAATTTGTGAATTGTATCCCGGTTTTTGCCAGGCTGTCAATATTTCTCGTTTCAAATCCTTTTGCTCCGTAAGCACCAACATCTGCATAGCCCTGGTCATCGGTGTATATCAAAATAATATTTGGCGGTTTATAATCGGATTGAAATATGGAACATCCGATAATGCTGATTAACGGCAAAGAAGCGGCGGCAGTTGTGCCTCTAATTATGAATTCTCTTCTGGATAGTTCTTTTTTCATTGCTTTCCTTTCATCAAATACAAATCGCCGCGCTTTGAAAAAGCCTTATTCGTGCTTTCGCAGTACTTTATATAAGTACCCGGAGAAATAAATCATACCCGCGGTCAGGAACCACAGAATAACTGTTTTATTTTGAAATCCATCCTTGAATACAAATACATGCAGCACAATGCTTAGCACTGCGAATAATGGAATTAATATGATTGCCATTGAATTGGCCAGCAGAACAGGTCTCGCCGGGCGCACTAAAAAGAAAAAAATAAGCATCAAGGATAATCCCGCCGCGCAAAAAGCGATCATACGGCAGTTCGGATTGCTTATAAATTCCTGGTCATACTGTATCCAGAGATAAGTCAGAATAACAAGAACTGTCAGGTACAGCCAATCAGCGATTTTCAATTTATAGAACATAATAATTAACAGAGTTGAAATTAGAACAATTTAAGATAATCTGTAAAAATAGTAACCACTTTTCTAGACTTCTGCAATAATAAATAAAACGACCCCGGCATTGATGGAGGTATTTATCTTGAGACTCCGTTTTCCAATCTGAGCGGAAGCGCCGGCGTATATATCGGTGATCAGGTCGAATATACAATTATCGCAGGTATTTCCAGGTCTATCCCTTTAGGAATGTTTTCGCTTGACCCGTTTCTGACGATATCTTGGTGAGAGCAAAATGTAGAACTTATTGCCTAACGGCTGGAAAAAACACGGTCAGAAAAGGGAAAGAGCCAGGGCAAAGGAAAAGGCAGCGGAAATACATAAGAATGTCATCGACAAAAACCGCGAAGTTCCTTATCTTAACGCCGGACTGAAAGCAGTATATAATTCAGGTTACAACAAATGAATATCCGGGCGTATTTTAAATTGAAAACCAATAGCTGAATTTCACCAGAAAAATATTATTTGGATAGATCTTTGTAATGTCGTTCATAACCTCGGATACTGAATTATTCCCGGGCATAATATAATTGGTTCTATCCTGAAACCAGACAAAGAATATTTGCGAGCCGGGACGGTATTCCCATCTGAAAACTAAGTTCGACCGGAATTGTGAAAAATTAAAATCCGGATTTTGATAGCTGTAATCAACCTGCGAATCGCCGTCTTCGTCGACTTCATAAACCTGATCACGCAAAACCGGATTCAAAGATATAAATCTTCCGCTGTATTCTTCTGCCCGCGGATTTGTAACAGACTTGAATCCGGAATATTTCCCAACTGTCGCAAATGGACTTCCATAATACTGAATCGACAGCTCCGGCGATACATTGTAATCAATTCTGAAAACAGCACATACGGTCTGTTGACTTATTTTTCCCAGTATGTATTTGTTCGCGCCGCCGGCATACCTTGTGTCGACATACTGCAGGTTATCGCTGTTGTCGGAGTACTCAACGCTCAAAGACAGCTTCAATGTATTTACAGGCATTATTGACATTCCCGGCTTGATCATAAAATATTCCGAACTGTTGTTATGTGATATATCGGCTTCAGCTGTCAAATCAAAGCACAATGTTTTTGAAGGATCTGTTTTTATATAAAGATAATTAGTTAAGACCGCAGGAATAAGCATTGCATGTCCGCCGCGCAATATGCGTGTATCGAGAGCCTGCGAAGTATATTTTGTATTCGCTATCAAAGACCACTTGTTAAGAAATTCCATATAAAGATTTAATTGAATACTGGACGACAGGTGGCTCATATCGAAATCCCAGTTATTGACTTGTTCGAGGCCTATTGAATAGGTCCTGAAAATTGACACAGGCTGATTGACAAAATACGAGACTTCGTTTTCCTGCTCTATAACATCCGCCGTCTGCATATAACCTATATCGTTTAATTCAAGGCCTGGCGAATGCCAGCTTATTCCTGTCGAATATCGCCATAGTCCCTTGCTTCCCTTACCTATTTCGAACTCGCCGCCGTAACCGGAAAGACGTGTAATTGTGGAATCGAACCGCAAATGCCCTGCATCCGGGCGCTGGTAATACCGTGCCGATGAATTCTGCAGTATTCGCATTGCATCACTGCTCCCGTCAATTGTGCTTCCCGTTAATTTTACGTCCACAAAATATTCTTTGTCGTTCCAGTAGTGCAGCAGATCGATTCCGCCTGTATAAGCGTTGCGGTTAAGATATTCCAGATGTGCATCTTTGATAAATCGGTTGGTGGAAGTCAATACCGCTCCGAGCATGGTATTTCCCTCTTTAAAATCCTGCTGTATGCGGGCTATAAAATAATTTGTCAACGGTTCAACTCCAATATCCCTGCTTACACCGGCAAAACTCAATTCAGAATATTCATGCGCTGTCAGGCTCTGCATAACTCCGATTGAAAATCCATTTGCAGTTTTACCGCTGACTTTCACAGCGCTGAGAATTGTTGTATTGTCCGGATAATCCATATACTCATTCTGTCTTAAGACAGGTGTATAAGTTGGTGCATGCCCTATTCTGCGGCTGTAAAACAAATAAGAGTCGTTCAGATTGAAGCGGAAAATATTAACGCCTTCCAGAAAAAAAGGCCGCTTCTCTTCATAATAAGTTTCAAACGCTGTAAGATTCATTATTGAGGGATCGGACTCCACCTGTCCGAAATCCGGATTTATTGTGAGGTTTGCGGTAAAATTACTCGATAACCCGATTTTTGCATCGAGCCCAAGAGTGCCAAAAAAAGATCTGCCTTTATCTTTAAACGGGTTTTCCCTTTCTTTCTCAAAAGTATTAATTCTTCCGAGCGTGTAAGGCATAATCTCGATACGCTGTGAAGCGGGCAGTCCTTTTATCCCGCGCAATTCGCCAAACTGGTAAAGCAAACCGGGGCCTGTTGATGTCTGGACTTCCCAGTCGCTTTCTTCCTGCAGGCGATCGATCCATCGCCAGACATGCATACCCCAGACTTGCTCATAATCGCTGCTGTACCGGAGCTGACTTAAAGGAATTTCAAATTCAGCCGTCCATGCGGATTCTTCTTCGCCGACTTTTGCATACCAGACGGCATTCCAGTTGTAATCTCCGTTTGACGGATTAGTGAGAATAAGATCTATCTTTTGCCCGGCAGCGGTTAGATTGAATTCGAATCCGGTACGGCGGTCATGATAACTGTCAAAATTAACGCCGACCACATCGCCGTTGAATTCATCACGCCTTCCCATTTTGCGAATTATTTTCTCCGGTTCGCTGTCGAAAGCCCTTATAGCTGCATAAATGTTTTTGTTATCATATAGAATCTTCAGATGCGTAGGCTGCGAAGGTTTTGCCCCTTCATTTGGAATCCATTGCGTAAAATCACCCGCCCATTCTCCCGTATTCCAGCATGAATCATTAAGGATTCCGTCAATCGTAGGTTTTTCAGTGGTCAATCGCGTTGCAGTATAGACTCTTAAGGGTTTTTTCTGCACTGTTCTGGTTGTATCATCGGCAATATTTTTACTCAATAAAAAAGGATTATCGATAAGTATTAAGATAGCGGCAGAAAATATAATCTTAAAAATATTTCTCATTTATAATCCTATAAAAATAATAAATCAACAATGATAACAATTTGGATGTTAATCATAACCAGTCTTTTCAGCCTTCGGCGTGAATTCTATCTATCTTTAAATAAAGTATGTCCTTTTACCAGCCATGAAATACCGAACGCAAATAAAGCAATGGATTCAAATATTAATACCGGGTAAAATTTTGAAATATATGTATCTCGTAAAAATAGCGTGCAAATAGCTATACATAGTATTGAAAGAATCATTACAATACCGCAAAGACGATATATCAAATTTCTTCGCCTTTTTTCTCTGCCTAGAACACCCGGATGGCGCCTAGTAAAGAGAAAGATCGAGTTGAATGATAACGAAAAGAAAAATAAAGCACCGAAAGTCAAATGAATGTACTCGGAAATATTATCATCGAGAAGAAAGATACCAACTTTAACAACCTGATCGCAGTACATTGAAGTCGGAAAAACTACTACTCCCAAAGCGAATATTCCACTCAGATTTCCAATAAGATCATCAATCTCTTCATAGCCTCTATAGGACATAAGAAAGAGAGAGACTACACAGAGTAATCCGACAAAAAAATCGCGCATGTTTGTATAATAATAACCGCTTATAGACCCTTGCAAAACAGATCCGCTTTGTAGAAATCCTCCTATTACAACTATGATAGGTAACGATATTCCCAGAACACCTATTAATCTTCGCATTGTTAAAAAAGAGACTATAAAACTTCTGTTTTTATCCATCGACATATAAACATCCTTGATTTATTGCGTGCTACGAAGTTATCCGTTATTATCCCGAAGTGTTGATCATGAAATTGCTATAAACTATTTTGCAGTACTGGAAATTCTGTTGAACATTCATTTGCGCAGCGAGCGATAGTTTTTATGCCCATCTTTAAACAAGGTAATATCAATTACACCAATTTCTTCTTATAGCATCTTCTTCTTTTATGCAGACGTGAGTCGTAGAATTTCCATTGCGCCTGAATTTTAGCATTTCCTTCAAGCTCTCTGTTAGTTTCAACTTTCTCGATTTTATTTTTGATGAATACCTTGTTCACTTCGTGCATCAGGACCGCATTCACGCCTTTATTCTGCAGATCTGGCCTGACAGCTGTAAGATAAAGATCGGCATTCCTGCTCGTTTTAATTGCATGTAAAATGCGAATAAAGCCGAACGGGAAAAGCCGGCCATTGCATTTTTGAAGCACCTTTGATAATGACGGCATCGAAATGCCAAACGCGGCAACTTTACCTGCAGAATCAAGAACTACCGGCACATATTCAGGACGAATGAAGCTGAAATACTGTTTTACGTACGTGTCTATCTGCCTGTCGGACAATTCAACAAAACCATAGAGATCACGGTAAGCATCATTCAATACATAAAATATTTCTTTTGCATATTGAAGCATTTCTTTGGATTTTTTTACTTTAAGAATTTTCAGGTTGTTTCTCTTCAGTGCAATATCCGCCAGGCGCTGTATTTTCTCAGGAATCTCCGGATGCATTGTTACCTGAAATTCAATCCAGTCAATATCCTTTGAATATCCTGCCTGTTCAATGTGCCGCTGGTAATAGGGATAATTATAAATTGCACCTAACGTACTGACTTCCTCAAAACCTTCAATCAGCAATCCCTCTCCATCCAGATCCGTAAATCCAAGCGGGCCATAGATACTGTCCATACCTTCCGATTCAGCCCACTTTTCAACCGCATTGAAAAGCAACGATGATACTTCCGCGTCGTCAACAAAATCAACCCACCCGAACCGTGCCGCTTTTACTCCAAACTTCTCATTATACCTTCTATTAATAATTCCGGTAATTCGGCCTGCCACTTTTCCTTTTTTGAGAACCAGCCAGTATTTCGCATCGCAAAAATCGAATGCCGGATTTTTATCCCTGCGCAGCGAGTTATATTCATCGAAACGAAGCGGGGGCACCCAGTATGCATTCTTTCTATATAATGAATACGGAAATGATACAAACTGGCGCAATTCACGCTCAGAACGCACTTCTTTTAATTGTAATCCCATTCTATATTATACGGCCATCAGAAAAAAAGGATATTAACTTTCAGTGGTTTTTTTGTGGAATTAAGTGTAGCGAGTTTTGGAGTGAAAAGCAAGGAAATGTGATGTATCTGTAAGTCGAATAGAATTTAGTCTTTAATTAAATGATGAAGCAGAAGTTGTTTCAAGTGAGGCTTCTTACGGTTTTTGCTGTATACTGCCGACACCGGCAATTACACGGTTAACACTCTGCGGATTACCGTCATATATAATCGTTCCGGTTCCAGATATCTTTGCATTTAACTGCCCCGAGACATTCACTTCTATCCAGCCGGCTCCTGAAATCGACGCGGAACAATTTAAAACCGCAAGTCCGAAATTACTAACACTTCCGGCCCCTTCAATTTCTATTGACTCATAGACCGCTGTTCCCTTGAGAATCATTGTCCCTGCACCGCGTATTATACAAACAATTGTATCTGCAGAAATCGAATTGGTTGTCAGCATGTATCCCGCTCCTCTCGATTCGAGGCGTTTGATATTCTTCATAGAAGCATGGATATTCAACGTGATATTATTATATGAGCTGTCCTCTAAGCCGACTTTCAGGATTCCATCTTGAACTACGGTTATCACATTATCAATAATATTGTCGTCAGCTTCAACACGAAGCGATTCGAGTGTGTCCTGAGTGATAAAAATCCGGGCAAAGTTTATCACCTGTATTCCGTCAAATGTACCAACATTGCGTGTTTGCGAGACTATATTACCGGATCCGTTAAGTCCTTCGTTGCTGACTACATAATCTTCATCCAGGCACCCGCTCAGCAATACGACTAATATTGCTGACAAAATAACACGTATTGAATGAAAGCCGTTCATTTGATTGGATTAAATTTCGCTCAGGTAAATCGAGGTTATTTATATGCTGCAAGTCTAATAAGTTTTAAAGTAAAAAGCAAGAAAGCGGATAAATCAATGAAGTGAAGTTAATGACCAATTTCACAGGAACAATGTTTTTTTCCTTCCGCCTTCTCAAAACATTCAAGCCCTTCTTTAAACGAAAGGTAAGCGAGCCCCAGAGTTCCAATAATATCCATATATGCAAATCTTGTCAATTCATAAACACCGCTTGAAACCAGCAGAACAACGGACATATATATGCAAACCTGCGTGCATTCCGCATCTGCAAGTATAGCTGCGGAATTTAATTGCCTTCCCAGTTTTCTTTTCCAGTAAACCAGAATCCACATTACTGCAATAGAGATCAGCGAAATTATAACTCCCCACAGAGTCGTCTCCGGAGTATGTTTCATTAAAAAATTATAGAAACTTGTTACTATCAATCCGAACACCAGCAAATAAAATGCAAATCCGGTTACCCTTAAAGCAGTTTGTTCAAATTTATCCTGACTTATTTCAGGATTATTTTGAATACGCCTTATCATATGCGCAATACCGAATCCGGAAATAACTTCAACAAAACTATCGACGCCGAATCCAAATAGTGCGAGAGTTTCATCCTCGTATCCAAAATACACAGAAGCCAGTCCCTCTGCCATATTGTAGAGAATCGTAAATACTGCAAGGCCAAAAGCAATTTTGAAATATCTGTGCCGGTTCTCTGATTTGATGAGATTATTTGTATCTATTGTCATAATATTATAACACTAAATAGCCGAGATCAGTTCTTATGCAGGTACTTTTTATAAGTTTTTTATCCTTTATTTATTTTCATTTCGATTTCCTTTTCCATTATATAACTAAAGAGAATTTTATAACTGTCATAATCAAAGCGGCGAGGGGAAGAAGAAGCTGTGTTCTGTTCTGATCCGATCAAACACCAATTATCTATGACAAATTTTTCGCATAGTTTTTTATCCTTCGAAACTTCCTCAATTGTTACAGGTCCATCAAAAGGCCAGGCAATAATACGCCTGTTTTCAAATGCCGCTTCAAGACGTGCATTATAAACAGATGGATCTTCTTCTCCAACACATGCCCCTTTGCATTGTCCGAGGTGGTATTGAAAACAGCATCCCCGCGTCTGTTCCAGACGCAGAAGTTTTGAGCATAAGCGGTGAGTTTTTAAAATAGTATCCAGAAATTCTTTTGCCTGCTTATTATGCTTGAATATTCCGAGAATGGGAGAATCCGGTATCAATTCAACATAGTCTATCGGCTGTAATTTTACTGTAGCATATCCCTGTTCATTATCCAGACGCCGTGCTACAATTATCCGACGCGGCTGGCGAGAACGGACATTATACATAGGGCGTAGTTCTTTAATGAGCTGGGATTCCAGCAGAAGCGCTCCAAGCTCGCCTGCTGTTTCACGTGTTTCTATCCTGCAAATACGTTTCGTCAGCCATCGTTCATCTCTCGCTGAAAAATGGGAACGAACACGTGCACGGATGGTTTTGCTCTTTCCGATATAAAGCAAAACATCGTCCGTTCCGTAAAAAAGATAAACACCGGCTGCTGCCGAAAGAGAAGGAATGACGGATTTATTATTTTTAAGGTTTAGCAATTGGCACAGTTGTCCGATAATTTACTGTTCAAGCATTTGAAGAAAAGTATTTATTTGTGCAATACGATCTTTCGGTTCGCCTTCCTGTTTGATTCGTGCAATTAATTTCAACTGCTTGCCATCCTGTTTCAGGCGTGGATTGAATTGCGTTAATTCATGCATGCGCGCCGCAATTTTCTGAAACCTTGAATCTTCACCGTCATAAAATTCATTTTCTTCCGGAGATGGAAAATGCAGTAAGAGCTGTTCTCCGGTTAATTCGACTTTAATAAATCCAACTTTAGAAGCTTTTAATTTTAATTCCACCAAACGGAATAGATGTTCGACTTCCTCCGGATACTCGCCGAACCTATCCTGCAATTCAGTCCGCATGGTATACACTTCTTCATGTGAAACACACCTGTAAAGACGTCGGTAGATATCCAGACGCTCCGAATCGTGCTCGATATAAATATCGGGAATAAGCGCCTCTATGTCTGTTTCAATTATTGTCTCAGCCGATTTCCGTTTCCCTTCTCCCTTCTCTGCGCCAACTAAATCTTTAAACTCCTCATCTTTCAGTTCCGCCACAGCTTCTTCCACGATGCGCTGGTACATTTCGAAACCCATTTCCAGTATGAATCCCGACTGTTCACCTCCAAGCAGATTGCCTGCACCGCGAATTTCAAGATCGCGCATAGCCAGATTGAATCCGGATCCCAATTCTGTAAATTCCTGAATTGCCTGAAGACGCCTCAGAGTAATTTTCGGCAGGACTGAAAGCGGCGGAGTAAGAAGATATGCATATGCCTGAATGTTGGATCTGCCTACACGTCCGCGCAGCTGATAAAGCTCAGCAAGTCCAAACCGGTCGGCACGGTTAATGATGATGGTATTAACACTCGGAATATCTATGCCGGATTCAATAATTTTAGTACATATTAGAACGTCAAATTTCTTTTCAAGAAAATCCATCATCGCTTTTTCCAGCTCATGCCCTTTCATCTGTCCGTGAGCAGCATGAAACCGCACCTTCGGCAAATGTTCTTCGAGCATTGCCTGGATCATACCGATATTCTGAACACGGTCATGCACAAAATACACCTGCCCGCCGCGGTGTATTTCCTTTAGAATTGCTTCACGCACAAGTTGAGGATCTAATTGAGCAATTTCCGTTTGAATTGGAATGCGGTTTCTCGGAGGTGTATTAATAAGCGAGAGGTCTCGAGCACCCATCAGTGAAAATTGTAGTGTCCGGGGTATGGGAGTTGCCGTCAGTGTTAATGTATCCACATTCGCACGGAGCTGGCGCAGTTTTTCTTTCGCAGAAACACCAAATCTTTGCTCTTCGTCGATAATCAATAATCCCAGATCTTTAAATACGACATCTTTAGATAATAACCGGTGCGTCCCGATTAGAATATCTACCTTGCCGTCTTTAAGTCCCTGAAGCACAACCGCCTGTTCCTTTTTTCCCCTGAAGCGTGTCAGTGATTCTACACGAACTGAATAACGCCCGATCCGATCAAGGAACGTATTGAAATGCTGCTGTGCAAGTATAGTTGTCGGAACGAGCACCGCGGTTTGTTTACCGTTCATTACAGCTTTAAATGCAGCGCGCACCGCCACTTCGGTCTTGCCGAATCCCACATCGCCGCAGATCAAACGATCCATTGGCGATTCCTGTTCCATATCCTTCTTAACATCCCTTGTCGATGACGCCTGATCGGGCGTATCTTCGTATAAAAAAGAAGCCTCCATTTCCTTCTGCCAGTGTGTATCAGGAGCAAAAGCAAATCCCTTTTCGTGCTTGCGCCTTGCATAAAGTTTTATTAGATCACGAGCAATATCCTTAATTTTTTTAAGCGCTCTGGTTTTTATGCGTTCCCAATCCGAACTGCCCAGCTTATTCAGTTTCGGAGTATGGCCTTCCTGTGAAGAATACTTTTGAACACGGTTTATAAAATTCAGGTGTACATAAAGCGTATCATTATCTTCATAAGCAAGCTTCATTACTTCAGCTTCGGCACCGCGTATTTTTATTTTCTGAAGGCCCGCAAACCGCCCTATGCCGAAATCCTGATGCACAACAAAATCACCCCTATTGAGCTGCAGCAGTTCTTTTTGTGTAAATCCTTTAAATTTCTTCCTGCCTGCCGTTCCCCGACTTTTCAATCTGCCGAAAATCTCATGTTCAGTCAGTACCGCAATCTTTGCCGCCGGGAATACGAATCCTGAGTGCAGTGCTTCGGGAAGTAATTTATATTGTACAGCTGGCATAGAAGAAAAAATTTCAGAAGATTGTTCAATTTCCTGGTCTGCAGTATAAGCAATATCCTGCTGTTGAATTTCTGATACCTGGTTAGCCGGCGAAGTTATTTCTTCTTCAATCAATTCGGTTATACGCTCGCCTTCGTCTTTTGTATCACATGCGAGATAGACATTAGACCCTGAATTCGAAAACCTGTTAATATGTTCGATGAGTCTTTTAATACTTCCGCCTATTGCGGGCTGGGAATGGCTTTTAAAATCGATGCTTTCCTGAACTGCAGATGCAGTAATAGCCGAATGTTCATATCTTGCAAATTCTCGCGCTTTGTCTTCCAATGCAGGCCAGTCAAAAATTCCAGAATATCCTTCCTGCAGAAGCTCATCGATTTCTTTTCCGATCATAAGCAGCTCGTCAAAGACCAGGAGTGCATCGCTTGAGAGATAATCGAATAAAGAAATCGGGCTGCTATTTTCACTCTCCGATTCGAAAGACAATCCGGCTACTATGCTGGCGATCTGTAATTCGCGGATAGACCGCTGTGAAAGCACATCGAACTCGCGGATTGACTCGATTGTATCGCCCCAAAATTCAAATCTGATCGGATTATCCCCGACAAAAGGAAAAACATCCAGAATGCCGCCCCTGACGGCAAAATCGCCGTATTCTTCAACAAAATCTTTTTTTTCAAAACCTAACGATACCAGCTTTTGAATAAACTGTTCAAAGGGATATTCTTTATTTACTTCCAGTTCGATAGAACTTTCAAGGAATTTCTTCGGATCCGGCAATCGTGCTGTCAATCCCTCTGCAGATGCAATAATAAGAACATGATCTGAACGGGAAAGCGACCTGAGTGTTTCAACCTGTGCTATTGCCGAACTCATATCAAGAAGTTTAGCCGCATTATGAACGGGTCCGGCAGTGAAAAGATGAACAGAAGATTCATTTATAAGAAGTGAACAATCGTCGCGGAGTTCCTCGGCACGATTTTTATCCGGAACGATCAGAAGTAATTGCTTCTTCTGCGACTCAAATAAACTCACAGCAGTAAAAGCCATTAATGAGCCGCTGATCCCCTGAAGCTGAATTGACGCTTGTGAAGAAGCAGATTTTGCAGAGTCTATCAGCTGTCTGAACGGTCCACTATCTTTTATTATTTTGCGTATTTCTTCTATCATAAACTTATTATTGAAAACACTTTACCCCGACTATCACGGAAAATCCGGACAATCAGGGTAAAAGAAACTAATAAAAAGTGGGGCGAGATACAAACTTATTGAAACTGCAAAATTATGAAATTTATTTCCTCATCAATATTTTGATTATACAAAAAGGAAACATGTATTATTAATTACAGCATGTACCGCCATCAGGACCGCCGCATGTAGGTGCCGTGCCTTTTATTGCACCCTGAATAATTCCGGCTGCACAGCCGCATCCGTCTCCCACGTCCATAATAATCGCTCCCTGCGGACAATTTCTCTTGCATGCGCCGCATTCCATGCAAAAATCACGACCGACAATATGCAGTTTCTTATCAATCATTTCGAAAACTTCATGCGGACAGACTTTCACACACATGCCGCAGTTATTGCATTTTTCTTCAATGAGCCTAAGCGTCAGTACTTCGGGATAATAACTTTGTCTATTCATTGGATCTCTGTCCTTAAACTGTAATTTCCAAAATAAATAAGATAACAGCTGAAACAGCAAGCATAATCTGAATTGGAACTGCAATCCGCATTTCTTTCTTCACTCCTGCAAGAGATGTATAAGTTGATGTGCCTGTAAAATTCATAGCTAGAAAAGATGAAAAGCTTAAAATAAATAATATTTGGGCAATTTGATTAACAGTACTTCCGTCCAGCAGGCTGTTAAACAGCATAAGCAATGAAAGTACAGCTCCGATAATAAGTCCCTTGAAAGCAAAATTCTGAACCGGTATTAATGGAAGAAATAATGGAGTGAACAACAATCCGGCAATATAACCTGCGGTAATCATTTTTATTACCGTAATAGTATTTCCAAGCGCCTGCCCGATTGAATAACCGCCGATATTGATACCAGACAATACTAATAAAACAAAAAATATAATGAGCAAATACCGGATATTTTGTACGATATCATTTGGAATCAGCTTTGCACGGTCATACCACCCAAAAAATACACGCCGCATTTCTTTTGTTGCTTTGTACCCAGCATGAATGAAAGAATGAACATCCGAGATTCTGACCGGCCCATAAATCACGGTAAATCCGGATTGCTCTTTCACCAGATGTGCAGCTACACCTGTCGCACCGAGCTGAGGAAGAATAAGGCGCCTGTGCTTGACTATTCTGTCAAGTGAAGCTGCACAAATTCTATAAACCAGCTCCTTTGTACCAAATGTCCCTTTGCCGGCTGAACACCATACATTTACTCCTTTTGTATCCAGGATCAACAGCCAGGCATTTAAGCCTTTCAAATATTTTCGGACTTCATCAAATGTAAGTTTGTAATTGGCACTGACAAATACATCAGAGTATTCATTGGGTGTACCAATTGCATACAGGCCGGGAGCAACACGATAGCGATCACGGCGAATTCCCCAGCGGACCATAAAAGCCCCCAGGTAATCATTTACATCTAATTTTGTGGAAATTTGCGGAATCATTCCGGCAGGAGTTGGAATTTCACCGGTGATAAAATGATTATGATAAAACACATCCGGATTTTTCATATCCGATTTACGGCCGCAGGCAGATATGGTCACGTTCTGTTGAATAATAAACAGATCATTTGATTTGCCAGCCTCTCCCTGCCGTGTGTTCGTTTTCACAATAATTCCTCGATCCATGTAACAACATATTCCGTGCCCTCTGCTGTCATCAATTCCGGATCTGCAAAACTCCATTTTCCATGAAGTCCCAGTGATTCAGCAGTAAGTTCAAAGTGGCACATAGCGATACCAATATCGACACGCTGCAAATCAGCAATTCGAAAAATTCCGAAAGTTAGAGTTCCTTTACCGTATCCTTTTGTACGCTGGAGATAGAAATGCCATGCATTGCCTATTTTGACAATCCGCCATGGCTGCTTGTTTGAAGCTGAAGGTGCGAGCCGAACCATTTCAAGTATTGTTGAAAACGGATCGGCGCTGTTAATCTTCAATGGATGATCGAAAGCATCGGAAAAGAACAATTGAGACGACGGCAATCTGCGATCTGCGTTCATCTTGCGACGCATTATTTCGCGCAGTTTATCTTCAGACGAATAGCCGATTGCAGCGACTGCTGGAATTATTTCTGATTTGTGAATATTTATTTTCTTGGCAAAATTACTTTTGGTAAATAATCCGCCTACCCAGCAGGTACCGAGCCCGATTTCAGTCGCATTTAGAACTATTTTTTCAAGAAGATATCCATAATCCTCAAGATTATAACATCCTTGCTCAACTGCGCCTACTATAAATCCAGCCGGATTCTTTATGAAACCGTAAGTTCCCAGGCCTTTTAATGACTTTGTATCATTTTCCGTTGCTGCTATTAGTTCAAATCTTGCTTTTGTAGCAAGCGGTCCT
>JAFGLB010000070.1 GCA_016928255.1 Bacteroidota bacterium | reverse complement strand
CGTGTAAATCCGGCATCAGAAATCAGGATAAGATTTATATGTTTGAAAAGCCATGTCGGCCAGAATATCAAATCGTCCATAATATTGCCGTTCAGGATAAATTCCATATTGACAAGCATCATGCGGTTGCCTGTTTCAGATTTGAAGGGGAAGGCGTTCATCGTTCCGAATCCGCCCAATTCGAATTGCTTTTGTATCGGCAGTATGCCGCTCGAACTTCCTAACCGTACGCGCATGTTAAAATTCTCGTACCTGCCGAGAGGCTGGAACCGGCGCAGGTCGATCATGTAATGATCAAAATTAAATTCGCCTCCCCAGCTTTTCCTTGCGTACTCGGCAGAGCCGAACAGGCACCATCCCTCTTGAGCGCGGCTTGTTTTAGTGACCGTGCTGATACCGCCGCTGACCATCAGGCTTCGCATTTTTCCCGGATCGATAACTGGATTTGTTCTGAACTTCTTATTGCCGCCGAAAAGTGCCCAGTCAATTTTATTGGAAAGCGAATCGTATGAGTCAATAAGGTATGCCAGCTTAACTTCGCCTTTCAGATTTTTTTGTTTTGTATAAAAGGCGGTATGAATTGTAAATCCTTTACGTTCAAAATAATTACGGAAATCTTCATGGATAAACAATGCTGCTGCTGTATTCTCGTGCTGGGAAATGATCCATTCATCCTTTGTGTCTGTAAGAGTATATCCTTCCACTCCAAGTTCAAAAATATTGGATCCGTTTTCTGAGGGATACGCGAACTGTTTTGCTAATCCCAGGTTCCCGCGCCAGGTATGAGATTTAAATCCCCAGCCCATGCTGCCGTATGCATTCCATTCTTTTTCTCCGTCCCAATAATATTTCTTGTCTGTGCCGAGTCCCAGAAAAACGCTTTCCACGCGGTTATAACGGAATACAAAATTTTCCATACCAATCTGCTCTTTATTCCATAACACATCAAAATTATGAGATGAACGCGAAGCTCTTTTGGTTTCTCGATACTCAGTTCTATCCGAACTCGTTCTCTCTTCATAGTATCCTTCAATAACTGCTCCTTCCGCTTTGATAATGCTTCCATCAACAACACGTGTATTGCCTGTTATTTTACCTGTAGGTTTCAGGTGCAGATCTCCGCCGATAATTTGTACGTCGCCGTTAATAACGCCGTATACGATAAGATTTCCGCCTCTGACAATAATATTGCCGTTAATGGTATCTGATTCCTGTACAACTTTATCAGTCGTGAAAACCTGTGTGTTTTCCTGGATTTCTATATCAAATGAATCTTTGGGCTCTTCGGTCGAAGACGAAATTGTGTCTTCTTCACTGTATCGGGATGCATTATCGAAGTTCCAGTTCCATTGTAATTTTTCAATTAACCGTTCAATTTCATTACCAATAGTTTCTCCTATATTATTATTTTCGATGGTCTCAGGAATGAATTGAGCGTTAGCAGATAAGAACGGAATAGACAATATTATTGCTGAAATAAATATCTTGAAATTCTTCATAGATTCACCTTGTGTTCTTAAGAGGGCCTTATATGTATAATACGGGAAACAAAATATAAAAGTTACATAATCTGTTACTTTACGAAGATAGGCACGGACTGCCTGAAATTAAATTTTATATAAAATTAATCAATACCGGCAATTTTTATGTTTATATACGAATTTTTTTTGACAATTGCTGATTTTTATCCATATAGTTTATCTGTATTTATTTAAATCCATGACTGTCTTAATTCCGATATTTTCCAGAAAATCCCTGTCATGCGAAATAACGAGCACAGCGCCGGAATACTCTAATAGAGCGTTTTGCATCTGCTCAATGCTTATAAGATCGAGGTTGTTGGTCGGTTCGTCGAGGATGATAAGGTCAGGTTCGTTTGAAACGGCAAGCACGCAAGCCATCGTAATCCGAAATTTCTCGCCGCCGCTCAGATCCCGCGCACGTTTAAATACATCATCTTTGTAAAATAAAAATCTGCCCAGCCGGATACGCAGTTCATGTTCACGCATATGCAGCGGGGCATAACGCTTTAAATTTTCAAGTATCGTCAGATCGGGATCGATAAGTTCATATTTTTGATCGATTATACTTATGCGGATGTTGTTTCGGGTTATCCTTCCGCATGCAGGTTTAAGCTTCCCTGTAAGCAGGTTAATCAGTGTGGTCTTTCCGGTTCCGTTATTTCCCGCAAGAGAGATTCTTTCCTTTGCATACAGTATGAAATCTATGTCCTGCCGCCATAATAGTCTTCCATCGTATCCGATGTTTATTCCCTCGGCTGTTATAAGTATCCTGCCTTTATATTGCGGTTCTGTATTCAAATCTATTTTAAGTTTTTTTTGCATCGGTAGATTTTGCATTAATTCGGTTATATGATCTTGTATTCTGTTTATTTTCTTTTCGTGAACGGTACTTATATGTGCAAGAGTTTTTTCTCCTTTGCCCCTGAGCTTATTGAGCATGTTTTTTGGGATTCCACTCTTTGCTGAATTCTTTTCCGCCCTGTTATTTATTTTGTTTCTCGAAGCGGTAGAATCAGAAGCAGTCTTTTGTTCTTTTTTCAATTCTAATTTTGCTGTAAGTATCTTTTGTTCAAGAGCGGTTCGTTCAGTATTTTTCTGATTTGCATAAAAGTCATAATTGCCTCCGTACACTTTGGCGGCAGACGAAGTGATTTCGATAATTGTATCCATCAATCGCAGCAATTGCCGGTCGTGACTTACAGCAACGAGTCCTTTTTTATAACCGCCGACCATATCGTAAAACAATTCTCTGTTCATCCCATCGAGATGATTGGTCGGTTCGTCAAGTATAATGTAGTCCGGATTTTGCAGAAGGCATCTCACGAGCAAAAGCCGGGTTGCTTCTCCGGCGCTGAGCTGTCCGAAGAGGCGTTCTGCCGGGATCTCTGCCAATCCGGCTGTACGGAGAATTTCAGTCAATCGTTCTTCTATATCCCAATCATCGCCAATCAGAGAAAAATCGGATTCAGTGCCTTTACCTGCAGTAATTGCATGCAAGGCGGCAAGTTTTTTATCGAGGCCAAGTACTTCTGTAAGTGTAAGAGAGTAATAACCGGATTGGTCCTGTTTTAGAACTGCAAAATTCCCGTTTACGAGTACAGAACCCTCACCGGGACCGCATTCTTTCGTAATAATTTTCAGGAGAGTAGTTTTGCCGCAGCCGTTTGCACCGACAATGCCGGTTTTGCCGCCGGTAATATTAAAGCTGATATTTTTAAAGAGAGTAAATCCATCCGGGAAGGTATATCCTAATCCGGATACGCAAATGCAGGGAAGCATATAATTATCCTCATAATGAAATAGTAGAACAACATTTCCGTTATGTGATAATTATAATTTCATGTGTGTGGAGTTAGTGAAAGAAAATCCGCAGTTTCGCGAAACGCGGCGTTATCTGTATTAAGATATAAAGATTTTCTGAAAAAGGCATCAATTCAATTATTGTCCGCCTGAGGGAAAAAGCAAACTGCCGATTATTTTTGGGTCATAGAGAACAGGGGCAGTATTTGCAATGCCGGTGCTGCCGAAGGTTTTTTCCGTTTTGATTTGCCGATGCTGAAATACATTTTTAACCTCTCTACATCATAACCGAACGGCAGCATCAATGTTTCAACGGCTCTCAGAGCAAGCTCGGTATATTGTTCAAT
>JAFGLB010000009.1 GCA_016928255.1 Bacteroidota bacterium | reverse complement strand
GTAACTGCGTGAATAATAACAAGAATCGCTCACTTAGTCAAGAAAGGGAGCTTTTCTTTTAATACATCTTTCATTTTGGCCAATGACAGGGCACGGTGACTGATGCGGTTTTTTTCTTCGGCTGTCAATTCCGCATAAGTTTTAGAAAAACCGTCCGGCACAAAAACAGGATCGTATCCGAAACCGTTCGTTCCCTGCGGCATCTCGTTAATAACGCCCGGGCAGATTCCATCAGTTATTTCTTCAAGGTCTTTGCCTGCAAGAGCCAGAATCGAACGAAATTGCGCTTTCCTCCGGCGGGGTGCTACTCCCCTCATTTCCTTAAGAAGTCTTTTATTATTCATTTCGTCCGTTGCTTTAGTGCCTGCATAGCGGGCTGAAAACACTCCCGGCCTTCCGTTAAGGTAAAAGACTTCAAGTCCAGAATCGTCCGCCAGTGCAGTCATTTTGGTGTGATCATACACGGTGCGGGCCTTCTGAAATGCATTTGCTTCGAATGTATCGCCGTCTTCCCTTAAAATCAGATCCTTGGATATATCATCGAGCGTAATGATTTCTATATCGAACTCGGCAAGCATAGCCCGGATCTCAGTTACTTTGTGCTTATTTCGTGTTGCAAGTATAATTTTTGCCATAAAAAAATTTAGCCCATCAGTAATTCAATGGCTTTTTCAATACGGTCGACTCCGATTATTTCTATATCGCCCCCGGCATTTACGGATTTTAAATTATGCTGTGGAATAACAATACGTTTAAATCCGAGTTTTTCAGCCTCACGAATGCGTTTCGCGATTTGTCCGATCGTGCGAATCTCTCCGCCCAGACCTATTTCGCCCACTGCAACAGAAGATGAATCAACCGGGATATCGCGGAGACTCGATGCAATTGAAGCTGCAATTCCCAGATCCACTGCCGGCTCGTCGATCCTAATTCCGCCGGCGACGTTTACAAAAACATCCTGCTGACCCAAATTCATTCCAACCCGCTTTTCCAGCACGGCCAGTAATAACGCAAGGCGCCGGTAATCAAATCCAGTGCTCGTGCGCTGGGGCATTCCGTAATTCGTAGGCGTTACAAGCGCCTGCACTTCGACCAGTATTGGGCGCGAACCCTCGATGCTTGCTACTACGGTGGATCCCGATGCTCCATAATGGCGTTCAGAGAGAAATATTTCGGAAGGATTAAGCACTTCGCGCAGGCCGGTATCATGCATCTCAAAAATTCCGATCTCATTTGTCGAACCGAATCGGTTCTTCAAAGCACGCAGTATCCTGTATGCGTAATGAGCTTCACCTTCAAACTGGAGTACAGTGTCCACCATATGTTCAATAACTTTCGGACCCGCGATCACGCCTTCTTTAGTAACATGCCCTACAAGAATAACCGGTATGCCGCGGGTTTTGGCAAGTCTCAAAAGCAATGCGGCCGACTCGCGAACCTGACTTACACTGCCCGGAGCGCTTTCCAATCCGGGCCGAAACATAGTCTGTATAGAATCAACAATCACAAGATCAGGTTCGCCCGATTCAATCACATCCAGAATTAAATCAAGATTGGTTTCGGCAAGAAGCAGAATATTTTTAGATGTTATTGCGTTCAGGCGTTCAGCACGAAGTTTTATCTGACGTACCGATTCTTCGCCTGTTACGTACAAAACGGCCTGATCTTTCAAAGCGACTGCCAGCTGCATCATGAGTGTGGATTTTCCGATACCCGGATCGCCGCCGAGCAGGACAAGCGAGCCGGGAACAAGTCCGCCCCCAAGCACCCGGTCAAATTCATTCAGCTTTGTTATAATTCTCGGCACATCTTCTTTTTCTATTTGATCAAAAGATACAGGGAAAATTTTTGAAGCGACTCCGGTTTTACGCGAGATCCTTAAAGGCGTTGTAGGTTCTTCGACGAATGTATTCCACTCGGAACAGTTCGGACATTTACCTATCCACCGCGGCGACACATAACCGCACGACTGGCATACATATTTTGTGATATTTTTGGACATATATTCAATATAGCTATGGAAGAAGATGAATTCAAATTTAGAAAGTTATAATATAGTTGATATCGGATACCAGCTAATAAATAAATCAGGCTTATAAGAAAAAGAAGCCCCATTATCAATCGAAATGAGTTCTCTTTATTGTTCTTTAAATGGATATAATACTACTTCATCAACAACATCTTCTTCACCTGAACAATTGGTTGACCTTCCTGTGGTTGAGCAGACATCCTTATAAAGTATACACCGCTTGAAAGTTTTGAACCGTCAAATTTAACAGAATGATTGCCAGCATCTCTTGTTTCGTCAACAAGTGCTGCTACCTCACGGCCGAGTAAATCGAATACTCGTAGGGACACGGCATGCCGTGTCCCTACAGGAATCGTAAATGATATTTTTGTGGTCGGATTGAACGGATTCGGATAGTTCTGGTATAAAATAAATTTATCAGGAATTGTTTCTCTGCTTACTTCCACTTGGCTCAGATTTTTATAGGAATAAATATAAATTTTTCCTAACGGATTATTGTAATCTGGATAGTCAGGCGCTAAAATGAATAATTCATCAAATCCGTCGCCGTTAATATCTGCCGTTGTTACAATCCGTCCAAATTTATCCCACTTGTTCTCTCCTTCAAATTTATATTTATAGATAGTATCTATTGTCTCCCCTCCTAAGTAGACAAATGCTGCTCCTACCATCACGCTATCGTTATTCCAGTAACTAATATTTCCCATTATAAAATCACTGAATCCGTCATTGTTAATATCACAATCCGTCTCTACTCCAGAATTAAACGAAAATCCTTTTACTTTTATAATACTATCTTCACTGATATTTAAATACCAAGTTGCCATTCCTGTAATGCAAAAATCTATCCTTCCATCTTTATTTACATCCCCCATTCTTTTCACTTCGCCAAAATATTCCGCGTCGTAACGGGAAATAACTGTATCCGGTATTGCGTCCACTGTTGTTCCACCATAATAAACATATACTCTTTCCATTAGTCCTGATGTATTAAAACCTGCCATAATCGCAATATCCTCAAAACCGTCAGTATTCACATCGCCGATGTTAGCTACGCTTCTTCCAAAAAAACTGTCGGCGTAAGGATTATTCGCTTCAGCTGTATCAACAAATGTTACACTTCTTTGAAAAGAGATTGAATCACCTCCATAAAATAAATATGCCCGTCCTTTTCCATTAGACCAGTTATATGATGATCCAATAATAAAATCATCAAATCCATCTTTATTAATGTCACCAACACTCTCTATTTCATGACCAAAACTATCTTCTCCATAATAATCATGAAATTCATATTCAGGAATGGTATCTATATTCAACCCTCCATAATACAAAAATACTCGGCCATCTATACAAGCACCATCAAATGTATCACAACTTATAATAAAATCATTATAACCATCTCCGTTTACATCTCCGACTCCGGTACCTATTCTTAAAGCACCATTCAGTGTATTGTCTCCGGGATAACCAAAGGTTAAAGATGGAGTAAGGTCATTATTCATTGAACCGAGGTATAGGTCTATGGTTTTATCCGCAATCGTAACCATAAAGTCATCATATCCGTCTCCGTTTACATCTCCGATTCCATTTATATCTGTTATTTCTGAACCAGGTTCGCCTGTTATTGTGCCTACTAAATGAAGACTATCTTGAGTTAATAGTAAACTTGGCAGGAGAAACAAAAAGAACAAAGATGCAATTTTAAAAAACCTTATAAAAAAATTTCTCTTAAAAAATTGTTGCTGATACGGCGCCACGAATAAATCCCCATAAACTGTGTCTCGTGATAATATATCCTAAACAATTCTATTTTTCAAACGCTTTTATGATATATATTACGGAGTTTATTGTCAATAAAAAAACCCGCCGTTAAAATGCGGCGGGTTTATTTCAAATTTCCTTAAATCTGGTTTTATAATTTTGCCCAGCGGGCTTTTGCCGATTTTACATTCTTGCTCATCGGATAATTCTTTACAACTTTTTCATAAGCTGCTTTAGCTTCCGCCCTTTCACCCAGGTTTTCATATGACCGTGCAGCCATATACTGGGCATCTGCCTTCTTCTCGGAGCCTTTCATTTTCAGCACGTCTAAAAACATAGCAAGCGCCCCGTTATAATCCTTCTGTGCAAAGTAAGCTTCGCCCAGCCAGTATTTTGCCCTGCCGACCAATTCATCTTCACCGCCGCCGTCGACAATAGCTTTAAATCCCTTTGCAGCGGATGCGTACTGGCGAGCCCTGAATTGATCCATCGCATAATCGTATGTAGACTGTGAAGGCGGGAAATTTTCATCCTGGACAACAGCTGTTTCGGCCTGCTGCATTCCGGCTTCAGCGGATGATTTATCAAAAGAGGACTTTGCATTCAGTTCCGTAAGACGCGCAGTGATATTACGGTTTTCCTGTTCCAATTTTACGATACTCTGTTTTAAACTCGTATTCTCCGTTCGAAGCTCCTCGAGCATCTTTTCGTATTGCGCAATTTTTACTGCTGCCGGCGATGTCGGATCGCTTTCAGAGCCGGCATAATTCATAACAGCCGCTCCTTCGGCAGTTTCCTCACTTACAATCTCTTCGCTTTCGCCGCACCCTGCCAGTAAAAATGCGGATAAGACGAAAATAATGAATAAGGAATATCTTGTAAGCGGATTGATACTTATCGATTTATTGAGACCCATAAAGCCTCCAAGCGATTGCGGATTTATTTAGTGGACTTGTCATAACTGGTGCTAAATTTATCAATACACTCAATGAAAGTCAAGTGCTTTCCCTCAAAATGAGCTTGTATTTTATTCAGAAAGGCCGCAAGGACTGCCTGATTTTACACATTCCATCATATGGCCGATGATACGCTGAACAACTGTATCCGGGACACCATCGGGAGTCTCCGACTGCAGACGCATATCGCACATTTCATTTACATAATCTACTGCAATACAACTTCCGTTGGAAGTAAAAGCCAATTCGGTTGAAAAAAATTCAAGCTGGCAAATTGCGCGTATGGAGTCTGTTATTGTACGAAGCTGTCCCAGTTCCGGGTCTTGTTCTTCTTCAAGTGACATCGAAGAATAAATATGAGTGTTATCGTCCCACCAGCAGGGAATGACCTCGCCGAAAGCATAAAACACGCGAAACCAAGCCCGGCGCCCTCCAATAACCGCCGGCCTGATCGTCTCCTGCAGCAGGTACTTATCGTTCTTGTGATACTGGCGTGCTTCGATAACTTCCTTTAGAGTCTCCGCTCCCATTACGACTCCAATGCCGCCGCCGGTAGTGTTGGCCGGTTTTATTATAAACGGCCTGCCGAGTTTCGCCAGTTCACTGAGCGAAAGTTCAATTTCGTTTTTATGATTGTAAGGAGAAATGATGATCGTGTAGGGTACATTGATATTATGCGAGAGAAATTCGAGATGCATGGTTGCTTTATCTGCTGCAACTGCCTGGAGGTCGTATGGGTTTATTGGGCGCGGTGCGGATGTATTGCCGGAGCGGAATTGTTTTAATACATGCAACGCCAAAGGCTGGAACATTTCGTCTTCATCGGAAGCCCGGTCGAGCAGATACCTGAAACGGATTTTATTTTCCCGCACCAGATTGTATATTTCTTCCACATTTTCGTTGCGGATTTCCAGTACTTCTATACCGTTCCTGTCTGCGGTTTTGTGTATCAGATCGACGAATCCAAGATCGTATTCCCAATTCCAGGCAACAGCAAGGTCGTATAAACGGGCTGTTTCCATATATCGGTTAAAATACATGCTTTCAGACTGCAAAACAAGCGGTATCATACTTGTAAATTGTGCAGTGTTTCGATATATTTAATTGATGAATAATGATATAAAATCAATTTTATTCCTCACTTTGATCGTGGGGATTTTTTTTCTGTGCGGCTGCAGCGGCTCTTCCCAAACGGAAGTCTCAGAGCGCACCGGCCTGCCCCAAAGCGATAAAATCAAGGAAATGCTCCATGACCGCGCGCTTCGGCATTTTATAGAAGGCACAGCTCTGGATGCAAAAGGTGCATACGCTGAAGCAATACTTGAATACCAGGAGGCGCTTAACGCAGAGCCTAACGCGGCAATTTACTACGCAATTTCAAAAGACTACCTGCTGCTTAATAAATTTAAGCGTGCAGTGGAAACCGCAAGCGAAGCCGTAAAACTGGAGCCGAAAAATCTTACCTACCGGGAAAATCTCGGCAGTATATATTTCCAGGCATCCCGGCCGGATCTGGCTATACGCGCATATGAAGAAATCGTAAAAATTGATTCTAATTATACATCAGCCTGGTTCACATTGGCACATCTTTACAGGCCGTCGCAGCCAAATAAGGCGATAGAGATATACGAAAAATTGCTTGCCAGAGACAACGGGCAGATCGACATTCTTTTCCGATGTGCACAGTTGTACTTCTCGATGGGACGGTACGATGAAGCGGCTGTCAAGTTCGAGCGGATTTTAGAAATAGATCCTGTCAACAAGCCCCTGCAAAAACAGCTGGCCGAGACTTACTTAAAAGGAGGAAAGCCGGAAAAAGCATTCAAGATTCTCGAATCGATGGCCGCGGCCGATACTTCAGACGCGGATGCGATTGCAACACTTGCGGACTTTTATTTACAGCAGAAGGAGTTCCAAAAAGCTATCGATCTTTACGAAAAGCTTTTGGATCAGGATATTAAAAACCAGGAAATTAATCTGCGGATAGGTATTGGATTCTTCGGCCTGTCGGAACATGACTCTACTTTAGTGCCTAAAGCAAAAACTTTTTTTGAAAATCTGAAAAGCGAAACCCCCTCCGACTGGAGGCCTTACTGGTATCTCGGAGCGATAGCTGCAAACCAGCACCAGGATTCGCTGGCCGAAAGTTACTTTGAACAAATAACCAGGCTTGAAGAAAATCATGGCGATGCATGGTGGTTTCTCGGCTCTTCCTTATTCGATCAGAAAAAGTATTCCAAACTGCTCGAAACTATGCGGCAGGCACAGAGAATCATGCCGGAAGATTTTCGTTTCTATCTGATGGAGGGGCTGGCTTTTTCACGGATGGAGCAACAGGAAGAAGCCGTGGAGCCGTTAATGAAGGCACATGAATTGAATCCGAAGGATCTGAATACTATCAGCACACTGGCCATGACGCTGGACGGATTGCAGCGGTATGAAAAAAGCGACAGCCTGTATGAAAAGGGGTTGAAGCTGGATCCTGAAGCCGCCCTGCTGCTGAACAACTTCGGATACAGTCTTGCCGAGCGCGGGCTTCAGCTTGAACGTGCACTGGAAATGTCAAAGAAAGCAATTACCGCCGAACCGGAAAACTCCGCATACCTGGACACATACGGCTGGATACTATATAAACTGCATAATTACAAAGAGGCAGCCGTGTATGTCGAAAAGTCGATAGCAGCAGGAGATGCAAGTTCTGTTGTCTACGAACATCTCGGCGATATATATAAAGAATTAGGAAACAAAGACGGGGCAATTGAAATGTGGAAAAAAGCGTTTGAATTGGATCCGAAGAATACCAGTGCACAAGGAAAGATTAACAAGGAGTGAGTTGATGCTCAAGAGTTTTAAATATATACCGGCTGCATTTTGTCTATTACTGGCGGGTTGTGGAACAACAAGCAAAATAAACATAAGCGAGATTTCAGTTACTTCGGAGGAAGTGCAAAAGATTGCATGTACGCATCATTCACGAATAAAGTCGATTCTCGGCGAAGGCCGTATATCTGTTGAAACGCCCGATATAGCCCAGACCGGTGCATTTGTCCTTACGCTTCAAAAACCTGATTCGGTCCTTATCAGCCTTCGCGGCCCTTTCGGTATTAAGGTCGGGTCGGCATTATTGACACGCGACGAATTTTCCTTCTACAACAGCCTTGAGAACCAGCTGATCACAGGTTCCACAAGTCTGGAGAACATGGACCGCATTCTTCACATTCAGCTTAATTTTGACGATCTGATGAATATTTTTTCCGGCGGAGGGTTTCTATCGGACGACCTGCGTTCTCCCGATCAGAGAATTATCGAAGACGACCAGTTTGTTTTTATTTACAATTCCGGTAATTCGACACGGCGGTACTGGATTGATCCGGAATCCTTATATATCCAAAAAATTCAATTTTTAGATTACGCCGGCAAACTCACACTCGAACAAACCTTTAATAATTTTGAGAGCGTGGGCGAGATAAAAATGCCGTATGCGATCCGTGTAACTCAGCCGGAAACACAACAGATGCTGACACTTTACTATTCAGATATTATGGTAAATGTCGAAGAGCTCCAGTTCACATTTACAATTCCAAAGAACGTAGAACGAATTCGCTGGTAATGCCGTACCTGACTCGTATTTTTCTTTTTATATTGATCTTATCGGCGGCATTTACTGCTTCTGCCCAGAGAACCAACCGCGAGATAAAACAAAAGGAAAACGAGCTGCAGAAACTGCGCAGCGATATCCAAGCTTACGAAAAAAAAATCAGTGAAAGCGACAAGAAAGAAAAAGTTACGCTCGAGCGCCTTGACAATCTTGAGCGGCAGTCAAATCTTATAAAAAAGCTTATACAAAAACTGAGAGAGGAAGAGATAGGAATAACCGCCGAAATCGACACTGCTAAAACAAGCATATCCTATCTGGAAAAACAGCTTCAGTTTTTAAAATCACATTATGCCAACTATATTTGTTCCGTGTACAAACACGGAAGGGTGTATGACCTGGAACTGCTTTTTTCTTCTCAGTCGATAAACCAGCTTTCCATCCGTATTCAATATTTAAAAAGTTTTTCCGAACAGCGTGCTAAAGAACTGAAAGAGATAGATGAGAACAAAGCGGTTCTTGAACAGAAGAACGAACAGCTCCTTGCTAAACTTCAGCATGAGCGCCAGCTTTTAATCGAGAAAACGCGTGAAGAAGATAATCTGAAGCGGACATTCACCCGGCGCCAGACCGTTCTGAAAAAAATTCGGAAGGATAAGAAGGCTTATAAAAAAGAACTCGAACGAAAGATGCAGGCATTTAAACAAATTGAAAAACTCATAGCGGGTCTTATTGAAAAGGAAAGGATCCGTAAGGAGCGTGAAGAAGCTGAACGCCGCGCACGCGAGCTGGCTGAAAGACGTACAACCGAACATGGAAAAAGCAGTGCTTTGTCTGCAGAAATAACTGCCGAACCGGTTTCCGGATTTGCCCTGCAAAAAGGAAAACTTCGTTGGCCTGTTACGCAAGGATCGGTACATTCCCGATTCGGCAACCAGGTTCATCCTGTTCTGAAGACTGTTACACAGAATACAGGCATAGATATCGCCACACCGGTTGGATCGGATGTTTTTGCAGTTGCCGAAGGAGAAGTAGCAGTTCTGTCATTCATTCCCGGATTCGGGAACGTTCTCATATTGAATCATTATAACGGTTATCGCACGGTATACGCACATTTATCCGATGTTACAGTAAGGGAATCACAGCATATATCCGAAGGAATGGTAATTGCAAAAAGCGGCGACACTGTTGCAGGAGCAATACTTCATTTTGAAATTTGGAAAGAGCGCGAAAAACAAAATCCCGAGGGATGGCTTGCTAAACGTTAGCGGCTAATGTTGTTTTAACGTTATATTTTCTGTACATTTAAAAAATGACTGAACTTATCGGGGTGTGGCTCAGCCCGGTTAGAGCGCCTGCCTTGGGCGAATCTGTCAACCATTAAATCGCCTTTGTATCTCACCTTTTTTATTCCACTGATAGCAAAATTGATAGAAACAATATAAAACAGTTCAACGATGCTGTCAATAAGTCAAAAAAATCATTGTGATACTTGTTATTATGGCTTTTATACTTCAATTTTTTTAAGTTTAAGTAACCTTTGCCAAAGGATACTTCATTTGAAAAGAATGTTTCAATACATAAAACAAACATATCTTAAGTAGAGTTACATTCAAAATATGTGTAAATAGTGTAAGTTAATAGAAAATAAAGAAGCGCATCCGTACCTTAGGGTGTCATTATTCACAG
>JAFGLB010000069.1 GCA_016928255.1 Bacteroidota bacterium | reverse complement strand
TGGACCGGCTAATATCTTTCTAAACTTGGAGTAAGGATTATATCCGGCATATTCTTTATTGTAATCCTGAATTTCCCATTTCATCCCGTCCATTGACTTTATAATCTCGCCTGATTCAGTGACACCGATGAAAAATGAGTTGTTTGTGGAAATCGAGAGGATGTTTCCTCTGATTTTTGTTTGTATATTCTTCCAGGAAATCCCATCCATAGAATTAAGTATTGTTCCGCTGTCGGCTCCTGCAATAAATACGCCGCCTTTATATGCAATAGTATGAATATCCTTTTTTATCCCGGAGGCCGCCGTAAAAAATTTCTTTCCGTCAGAGGAGAAAAGAATTTTTCCCTGATCTCCGGCGATAAGGAGTATTTTATCATTGGCGTACGCGCAATTAAGATCATTTTGACAGGATGTATCTAGAGGTATTTTTTCGCCGGATAGAGTAATGCAGTCTATGCGGCCATCGGTCCCAACTGCGATATACTTTTCCTGAAAATAAACAGCGTCATTATATCCTTTTCGAGAATCGTAAATCGAAACATCCGAAACGCCGGAAAATAAATTCAACTCTGATGCTGAAACAGAGTTATTACCGATAACAAAGCAAATTAACCCGATAAAATAAAGCAATCTTGTATTGATCAGCAACGCCATATTTAATTACTGTCTATTGTGCTCAATCTAAACAAATTAAAGGTATATTTTCTCTATAGTATGTTTGATGAAAGCGGAACGTCTTATTTCAACGGAATGCGGACTTGCTCAGCAGAATTTGTCTTACTTACGGCTTTCTCCGAGACTGAAGTCGAATCGAATTTTGCACTCAAAGCATTCTGCTCGGAAAAAACTGCTGCAGCCAAATCCTGTGGACTTATACGGACAGGTTCTTTTGTGAATTCCGGTGCATTATATATATCTAAATATGCCTCATACATTAAAGGATTTTCCTGCGGCAGAACAAATGGTTTGGATGTGCTACCCGATGAATCGAAGCGGCTAAAGTACGGTTTCGTAAACAAGCCATCCTCGCGTTTGCTCGAAAACACAATCCAACGGCCATTGCTTGACCAGGAATGGAATGAATCTGCTTTATCACTATTCAATTCCAGCTTTTTCCATCGATTAGTCCTCACATCGAGTACATAAAGATCAGCACTTTGAATATAAATTGGAAATTGACTATAGCTGGCTGCAGTAAAGAGGACGAAACGGCCATCGGGCGAGACTCTCGGTTCGGTAATACTCAATCCTATATCTGAAGATGAAATCACCGTTTCTAGATTTCCCCAGATGTGTGTCAACGGATCATATGCAATTCGCATTAAATCATACTTGATTTTATCTAATGCCACTTCACCGGATCTCGAAGCATCGGCATAGGCCTCCAATTCAGAAGCACTGCAAAAATAGAGATACTTGCCGTCCGGCGACCATGCAGGCCATATTTCCATCCGGCGAGGATTGGAAATTTGTGGTGTGGTTGTAATAGTGTTTGACGATATACTATACAAAATAATATCTGAGCTCCGATCGAGTACATCACGGCATTCCCCGACTTCATGAAAGAATAGAAGAAGCTTGCTCACTGAAAATGCAATCGATTCACCGGAAGGATGCCATGCGGGATAAGCGGCATGGCCGTTAAACTCGGTTTTTGTATTAATTTTTCGAACTTCACCATCTGTAACTAATAACATAGCGGTACCAGGCCCACCGCGTAGATGAAGAAGCCATCTGTCGGTTTCGTTCTGCCAGAAATTATGACAATTCATACAATTGTCCTGTGTCAAACGATTGAGAAGAATCGGTTTTTCATCGTAATTTTCAAGGCAGCGTTGATAAATACCCATCTTTTGCCATAAGTTAAAAAGCGATTTGAATCTCCGGAATGATAAATATCCATCAATGGGTTCCTGCGAAATTCTGTTTACAATAGGATTGTAACTGATCCATTGACCGGTCTGATTTTTCAAGTATATATCGATAATTAGCTCTTCTCCGGAGTTTTCTGAAATAAGGCGCTTCCATTGTTTCATTGGAATCTGGATAAGCCCCGAGTTGTTCTCGATCTGAATTGGATCTCCGTTTTTGGAATGTATGCGAACAATGTACTCCTCACCCGCTTCTTGAATGAAGAAATTCAACGGAGCAATATTAGGAGGAATAACAATACCTGAATAGTCCGGTTGTATAACAGGCAGGCGGCCAACAGGTTTCGCGTCCTGTACTTCTTTTTGAGTTGAACAACCAACGCATAAAAAAATTACCAAAATTAGTATAATCCAGTAACTCGCAATCTGTATGTAATTATTGAAACTCATTATGCTTCTCCGATTGCCGTGCCTCCGGCCTCATATACATCAGGTAATACCAATATGTATCGGCAAATTGTACCTGTAATTCCGGCTTAGCCCCGGATATATTTCCTTTGTATTTATTCAGGACTTGTTGATAATTCAAAAACCGCTGGCGCGTGACCGGCTGAACTAGATTGTTCAATTGGTTCTGATCGAAGTTTGAATCGAGTGATGCAATAACAAGCAGTGCTTCCTGGACATATCTGGGGATTTGAGAATATTTGAGAAATCCAAAAGCCTGAAAATAATTAACAATTCCGTTTAAGTTGCCGGTCAATAAATAATAGGCAATCAAGTACTCAAACGCCATTTTATTATTAGGATTCCGCTTCAACAATAATTCCAGTACATCGGATGAAACTGTGTTAAGATGAATAAAGTCTTTAGTCAGCATATATGATCGAATGTATTTGACATCATTGTCCTGTGCAAGTTCCGAAGGCGCATCATTAAGCCTGATTAGATCATCAGCAATATTTTCATAGAAAGGTACGTTTCTTAGATTTAGAAAAAACCGTTTGGCCGCCGTATGATCGCCCTTTATCATATAAGCCATGCCGAGTCGTTTCAGAATCTCAGGAGCAGGACCCTTCAATTCGAGAGCTTCATGTGCCCAGTGCAGAGATTCATTGATTAATCCCAGTTTCCAATATAAATCACTTGTTTTTACAGGTGATTTTGAGCGCCAATTGAAATCCATCAAAAGACCAGAAGTTCCATAAAACTGAGGGAAAGAAAATAATTTATCAAGAAAAGATCCAGATTGAAATAGAGCAAGATTGATTTGGTGGAAGAGCAAAGGATCCACGGCCGAACATTGTCTCGCAGTATAAATTACATCATCCCAACGGCCCTCTCTCGTAAATTGATCGATTTCAAGTTCGAGACGCAGATTTTTATCGTATGTCTTTTCAGCTAATAGAATGGCACCGCAGATAATAAGTAGTGTCCCAAGAGCACATTGCCAGCGAACGTTCAGTTGTCCCAATCGAATTAACTTTACAATTTTTTTTAATGATTCTTGAACTGCACTTATCTTCGTGAGAGAAACAACAATAAATGCCAATATATAGAATAGAGGTACAATATAACCAATGAGCCAAAATTTTATTGAATTATCCGAGATAAGATTGTGCAGATATGCATGCTTTAAAGTAACAAGGAAAGCCGATGATGACGCTGCATATGGCAGAAGAGACGAAAAGACGAGTATGAACAGACCGTTTATATATCGTTTTTTAATAACTAGTTCGTTAAATCCAAAGATAACGCCATATATCAGGAAAGCACCGCCAGTGATCCAGAATAATAGAAATAAGGCAATTATACCGACTGCTGTTTGTATGACAGCCTGTTTTGAAGTCCAGCGAATGATGAGATTTAAAAAAGAGAGATTGATGATTAATGCTAATGTTATACTCAAATTAAAATTATATTGGCTGTGGAGAAAAGCCAGCAGAACAGCCGGAATCAGGTGGTAAGTATGTAATAAGCGGTTTTCGGTCAGAATTTCCAACCATTTTCTAGTTAGGAATGCAACACACCAGCAGCACAGTGTTAAGAAAACGGCTGTGAAAAAATCGGATGTCCAAAATTGCATGAATAATGCAGAAAGCCAATCAATGAATCCGCCCGGAATTTGGATGAACTCTTTGAAGAAATTGATATCCATTAAGAAAACCGGAGATTGTAATTCAAGAATAAGCTTAGGATGAACTCGGAAAAGGAAGTAGAGAAAACACGCCGTAAAAACTATGAATTCTTGAATCCAAACAGCAATTTTTGCAGATCCACGACTTTTGTTAGAGCCGGCCATTTTTTCCCTTTAAAAAAGGAATGATAACTCTCATTCATTGATTTATAAATTTAACAACAAATTCATTAGCGTCCAAATAGAATGTTGTATGTTTGAATGTGGTATGTTGAAAAAAATTGATTTATTTATACTTATACGGTATTATTAAACAGCAACTTTTTCATCTGGAACTAATAACTAATTAATCTTTTACTAAAAACTGGAAAGTATATGAAAAAACTTCTTTTCTTTCTTTTGATATGTTCACTGTCTTCATCGGCTTTCTGCCAAAATAAAAAATTGAATCCTGTTTTGACTATTGAAGGTGGAAAGGTAATCGGAGTTAAGACACCAACGAAGGGTGTGATTGCATATAAAGGTGTTCCTTTTGCAACGCCTCCGGTCGGCGATTTACGCTGGAAAGAACCTCAGCCTGTTGTGCCGTGGAAAGGAGTAAAAAAAGCAGATAAATACGGCGCTGCTGCTATGCAAGTAACCTGGGATCCGCAAAGTTTTTACGGCAAAGAATGGCGAGCCAGCGGTTCTGTTCCATTTAATGAGGACTGCCTGTATCTGAATATTTGGACTCCAGCCGCAGGAAAAAAGAATAAGAAACTTCCTGTCGCTATGTGGATACATGGCGGCGGTTACCGTGAAGGTTTTGCCTTTGAACCGGAAATGGACGGCGGCGAGGAATGGGCTGCACGCGGTGTAATCTTAGTAACTGTTACCTACCGTCTTGGCGTTTTTGGTTTCTTCTCGCACCCGCTTCTTTCAGCTGAGAGCCCGCATGGAGTATCTGGTAATTACGGATTACTGGATCAGATTGCTGCGGTGAAATGGATACATAATAATATCAAACAATTCGGCGGAGATCCCAACAATATCACCGTGTTCGGTCAAAGTGCAGGTGCGGGCAGTGTTCAGGCATTATGTGCTTCCCCCCTGTCAAAAAATTTAATCAGCCATGCCATAAGCATGAGCGGCGGCGGTCTGGGCAGTTTTCGTATGGGTAGCAATAGTTACGATACTACACAGATAGAGAATAAAAACTTTATGGATTATTTCAAGAAAACGACATTGCAGGAAATGCGTGCGCTTTCTTTTGAAGACCTTTTAAGAATGTCGAAAGACTACTCCGATGCGACGAAGAAACGAGTGTTTTGGGGTCCCGTGATAGACAATTATGTATCGGAAGGCAGTTTCAGTGATGAAGCAAAAGCGGGCAAGATTGCCGACATTCCGTATATGTTCGGATTCACAGCCAACGATTTAATGGACATGACAAAACCGGTGAAAGATTTCTGCGCTCTCCGTGCTGAGAAGAGCAGCAAACCGGTTTACGGTTATTTCTTTGCCCGTCCACTGCCGGGTGACACAAGCGGAGCTTTCCACTCTGCCGACTTGTGGTATATATTCCATTCGTTCAAGCATAGCTGGCGGCCATTCACTGCCGGAGACCATGCATTGAGCAAACAAATAGTCGATTACTGGACCAACTTTGCCAAATATGGAAATCCGAATGGGACCGGCGATGGAGTCTGGACTGCCTACTCTACTGCGGCTCCCAAACTATTGATTCTTGATATCGATGGAGACAAAGCAGCGTGCTCCATGACCGATTCTCCAGTATACAAAGGAAGCCCATTTGTTTGGGGAAGATAAAATTCAACAGAATTATAAATGACGATGAGAGCCTGGGATTGAAATTTCAGGCTCTTTTTTTTTCCTTACTTAACACAACTTGGAAATAATTGGAGCAATTAGTGTTTAAGTATTCACAATCTCATTAATTTTGAGGTTGATGGCTAATTATCAGTATTATACGTAGAAATATTTAGAAAACATAAATGGAAAATGCCCTGGAAAAGCGGCGTTATTGTTGGAAATAAAAAGATATTGGAAGATTTTGAAGTAAAAGGCTACCCCACTACTATATTAGTCGGTGCCGATGGAAAAGTATTGGTGAAAGAGGTTAAAGAGCTGCGAGGTAAAAAATTAGACGAAGCATTAGCAAAGTTCTTAAAATAAACACGATGACAGTTTAAAAGAATCGGAGATATAAGAGTGAAAATCGACTCTATGGATAGACACCCGTTTTCCTTTTTACTCAAAATATTAAGTATTATCATTGTGTGCTAAGTTCATTTTAGTTATTTTTTTAATACGAACTAATCCTATAAGTAAGGATCTGAACAATGAAAAAGATTGCCATTATTATTTTGCTTTTCAATATTCTGATACAAGCAGGATTCGCCGGCACAGATAAAAAGGCCTCGAGATTTGATTTTACCGGACTTAGGGATCCTTCTCTCATCAGGGGTTTCAATTACACTCCTGCCAACGTAGCTTCTCCACGACATCATATCAGTCACTGGATTCATTATGATTCTTCAACAACCATATTTGATCTTAACCTGGCCAAGAGTCTCAATCTTAATCAGGTGCGGGTTTTTGTTCCTTATGCAGTTTATACGGAAGATAGAGCAGCTCTCCCGGTAAAGTTAAAGCATTTCATACGCGAATGCTACAAACGCGGTATTGGAGTTATGCCTGTGGTAGGAAGCGGACCCTGGCTGAGGGATACAACACAACGAACCCAGGGAAGAGAATGGATTAAATTCCTGGTCGAAGCAATATCGGATGAACCGGGGATCGTTATGTGGGACGCTATGAACGAACCGGATTGGCCTACCTCCCCTAAAGATATGGTTTTAGGAAAATTTGAAAACGCTAAATTTATGGCAAGGACCTTTCATGAGCTCGATCCTAATACTCCGGTAACAATTGGAATGGCTTTTGTCGACGGTATGATTGAGCTTGCAGATTATGTGGATGTCCTCCAATTTCATGATTATATGCAGACCCGTGAACAGATCAGAAATAATATCAAACGGGCTAAAGAATTTGCTGTAAAAGTAAACAAACCTTTAATAAACGGTGAAATTGGCTGTATAGCCCGCGCCAATCCGTATGATATCGCCATTCAGGAACATATGAATGCAAAGGTAGGATGGTATATCTGGGAATTGATGATTGTCCGTAAAGGATGGGGCCCTGTCCATGGCGTGTTTTATGAAGATGGTAGCGTTCGAGATCCGTCGATCGCTGCTGCAATCATGGGATTTTTCCGCAAGCGTACCGCAGATATACTCCCGGCTGTTCCGGATAAAGAAGGTTGGGTCACGAAGATAATAGATCAGAGTAATAAATGGCTTAACGATCCAGATAAAAATTGGAAGAATGGATTGGATATTGCAGAAACCGCTTCTCACCTGCTTGAATCAGCGGAGCTAACAGCAATGATAACTCCCCCAACATGGGAAGTTGAAATGCTGAGACAGGGTGATACAAATATGGATACTTTGAAAAAATTAATTATCAAATTAAAAGATCTGCTTGAACCTTATAAAATACCACCGCCGCAGAAATAGTGAAAAGTGTACGTCACAGGGTGTTGTCATTGTTGTCTTTTGACTCCAAAAGCGAAGTGTTTGCTTTAATGAGTGACCGGACTTTGTTAAGATCGCCGGCAGCAACTGCATCGTGAATCTCACCCGCCCAAAGACAATCGACTCCTAAAGGAAAACAAAAAAGCAAAACAGTGATATGCAGATAATTGAAATATATTTTTTTGATAGTCATGTTCGTCACGCTCTGATTTTTTTGCAAATATTTTCCCATAACCGATCTATTATCTCAACGCTTATCCAAAATACATCTATACTCTTTTCATTTCCAATATAGCGTGTAAAAAATTTCCCATTTCCAAATTTTATTCTTACCTCACACTTCTCTAAATAGTAAATGGTTCCAAAATTGTTTATTATAGAAAAAGTGCACTATGAATTCGCGAGTTTCCGAACTATGCAAACCGAGATAATTTATCGTTTTGTTACAACTCTCAATTTCATTTGATTATTCTTTTATAAAGAACCGGATCCAGCTCTTCCAGACCTGTAATACTGTATAAATGGTTGGCTGAAATCCACGGAAGCCAGAATCTATGACCGCCTACACCTCGGCCGTTTCTATTCGGACCTAAACTCCAGCCCTCCTGCTGCCAGCCGATTCCTTTCAGGTCATATTGACGGCCGGGCAAAGCAACCATTGATTTAGTGGCATGTAAAAGAATCCATGCAACATCAAGATAATGCTGATCATTCGTGTACTTATATAACTTCGCATAAGACGGCGCCGACCAATCGAGATATTCATCTGCACCGCCTGGGCCACGAGCGGTGATTCCCTGCAGACCGATTGTCGGAACACCTTTCTTCCAATGGAGCATGGAATTATCAGCATCAACCGGCATGGGCAGATTCCATATCCACATCCAGCTCTCCGAAAAATCTGCAGCAGTCTTCGCTCGTTCCAGCCATTTGGTATCTTTGGTAGACTCGTACAAACTTAGAAATGCCTCAAGGCTCAGCATACCGGCTTCTTTATCAGTTATATTCGGATTATCACTTGCCCCGCCGACAAAAAGACCCCGGGAACCAAAATTGGTCCATATATATTCGGCGGCACGAATCGCTGACTGCTGATATTTCGAATCGCCGGTTTCTTCCGAAATCATTACTAAAAGCGGTACGGGACAATAACTGGTCGTTCCCGTTGGTTCTTCAACATCATTACTGCCGGCTTTCCAGCGCCGGGGAAACGAACCATCTTCCCGCTGATGAGGCAGCAGCCAGTCGGCATACTGTTTTACCCAATTGAACCATTCCGGATGCTGTATGCCATGGGCTCGTTCGCGCCGGTATGCCCGCATAAGCACGCGCATGTCTTCCGTTGCATTTCGCAGCCAAGGAGCGAGCCACTCCTGGCGATCGCCCGTCCATGGTTTTCCGGTGGCTAGATCGTAACCTGTGGCCTGAAGAGGAACTGTATTCAGCGCATTGATCATAGAAGAAATAATACCCAAACCTATTTTGCGCATTTTCTGTCCGCGTTTTGTTGTATCTCGATCTCCTTCGCGTAATAATTGGTCTGCACATTCGATATTCTTGCTGACAAATCCCATTGCAGTCATGGTTCGGTTCCATTGAAGTTGATTCGTATCGAACGTAGCGACGGCAAATGGAATGCCGGTCCGCCCGTCGATAACATTGGCCTGGGATACAAGATGATCGATCAGTACACGACGGACCAGCTCGACATCAATTGGGGGAACAGTCGGTTTCAAAGTGTTCCAGGCCCAGCGCCAGGAACTGCGGATAACATCCCGGAAAGGTTCGTTTTGTCCAAACCGCAGATTTATTTCATACTCATGCACAACTCCCTGACTTATAGGATGGAATCGTTGTATTCGCCTCGGTTTTACTGCAGTCATTGCGCCGAACGGAGTAATACTCATCGAACCGGGGAATCGAAAACCGAACATTATCGGATTCCCGGCAGTCTGTCTCACTTCAATCGCACCAAACAGGAATCGAGAGTCGATCATAACATTTTTCGTAAGCTTTGTCTCTTCAACAGTTGATGCACCCTGCGGTGCAGGATCGAGCAGCGACACCGAGGATCCATTTTTAAAAGAAAGTGCTGCAAGCGGAGCAGGTATAATATCTTCCCTCATTATCAACCGGTGTGCTTCGTAGTTGATCTTGCCGCACACAGACCGATCGCCATTGTACGTCGGATCGCCGTACAACGCACCCGGGATCATACAATTCATGTCTGACCACGAAATACAAGTATCGATGTTAAACAGCAGAGAGGAATTAAAACCGCCTTGAGCATTTTCAGAAACTTCAACTTTTCTCTTCACTGAGACAATCGCTCCATCCACACTCCACCGATCCTGTACTCGAAAAACTACATTTTCATTATCTACCATTTCGGTAAATGCGTCTATTCCTGACGCTGAACGCTTAATTGTTTTATAACCGGCATCAAGAAGAAAAATATCCTCGCTTGATTTATAGACTTCGATTTGTACCGGTTTTTCCTGCAATATATTTGGAGCACTGCCGCCTGAAATATCTATTCCCCACTCGTTCTTCGTATTTTTTACAAATGTAACCACCGCTCCGGTCTGCAATCGCCCAAGTTCTTCCCGATCATTTTCTTGTGCGATTGATGCGGTTATGTATAAAAATAATCCAATCAACATCCATGTTTTACGCATTTGAATTTTCCTCGTTTTATAAACCATTTAAGAATCATTAATAACAAATTTATTTTATTTATATATTCCGGATAGAACATATCGGTCGTCAAACTGCCCGTGACCGGCATCGTAAACACTAATCATACTAATAAAGATCGCTTGTTCTGAATGGACTCGCCGGCAGTCCCTCTTTGTTGTAGAGGTTTGCTCTTTCAGGATTATTTGCCCAGCCGTACCGGACTGCGGCCGGTGCAGCAACTCTATCACTCCATACAACAACTGTATTATTCTTTATTTTAGCATTTGCCGGGAAATATTCTCCGTCCGCTCCGCAAATTTCGAACCATTTTAAATCTCCATTTCCTTTTGCAACCAAGCCGCTTCCGGTACTGGAAAATGATAATGTAATTTTATTCCCGATAATATTCATTGATATGTATATTGGTCCGGAAGAAATTATTTTTTCTCCATACGCCGCCTTTCGAGCTGCAAGTGCCAGCCGATATCCCAGATCCCGTTTATTTACAGGATGAATATCATTGAACTCGCCGATATCAATGCTCACCGCCATTCCGGTATTCGGTATGGATAATGCTTTGAGCTGACTTTCACGAAACAGCGCCCAGTCATATTTTGTAGTCTCAGTGTTAACCTCGACAAAGTTCGGCAGTTGAACATACACAAACGGAAAATCACCCTGCTGCCATTGCTGCCGCCAATCTTTGATGAGGAGTCTGAAAAGCTCGTAATGCTCTCCGGCTCTGCTGGTATTCGACTCACCCTGATACCAAACAACACCTTTGATCGCGTACTGAGTCATCGGTGCCAGCATATGATTGAATAAGCCAGTCGGAATTTTTCCCGTAAACAGCCGGTCTTCAAGCGGCTCGGCGGCAGCTCCAAGTCGAAATTTCCACTCTCCTTCCAGCTTGATTGCATGTTCTCCCGCAGAGATTTCATATTTCTTTCCCGGGACAAAACCGCCATGACGATTATAATTTATGACACGAATAATAATGGTGTTTGCACCTTCTTTTAACACGGTATCCGGAATTTTATAATTTCTTGCAGCATATTGAGAACCAGTCGTTCCTATAAATTTTCCATTGATGAAAACGGAATCGATATCTACAATCCTTCCCAGCTTTAGAACTCCCGGTTTGCCTGTCATATCAGGCGGAACATTGAATTCCTTTCTAAACCAAAATGCACCATTTACATTTCCGAATTTTGTATCCGCCCAATATCCGGGTATTTGGATGGAATCCCAATCGCCCGTTTCCGTTTTTGGGTCATGCCACAATCCTTTAGAATCTTTAACACCTGCATCATTTTGATATAAGAGTTTATTCCAATTTCCAACTCGTTCGTTATCCTGCTTGTTAATTCGATCCAATAATCCAGGATCTTTAAATCGCTGAGCTTCTTCAAAATATTTCGGGAAAGATTTAATCGCTTCTTCGCTTATCCACGCTTCCGTCGAAGAACCG
>JAFGLB010000068.1 GCA_016928255.1 Bacteroidota bacterium | reverse complement strand
TACGTGAACAGAACGGTTAATTTCCAGTGTTTCAACATTGATTTCCACATGATCCGGAATACTCTTCGGCAGGCATGAAACCCTGAGTTTGTGCAGGATATGCTGCAGTATTCCGCCTTCACGAACACCCTTCGGAATGCCACCCGTCAGCTTGACAGGCACTTCGATGGTCAATGATTCGTTCTGGTTTAAACCGAATAAATCGAAATGTACCGGAAGCTCTGTTACGGGATCAAGCTGTACATCCCTTAAGATGCACATGCGAGACGAACCGTCGTCAAGCTTTAGATTAATCACATGCATCGCTGAAGTTGTATACAGAGGCTTAAGCGATACAGCCGGCATCGAAAGCAGAATATTTTGCTGTCCATGTCCGTAGTAGATACCCGGAACTTTACCGGTTCTTCGCAGAGCACGGGAACGTTTGCCAATATCTTTCCTGATTTCCGCATTTAAAGTTATTTCAGACATCGTATATCTCCTAGTTAAGACTTATCTTTATCAATATCAAATAGTGAACTAATCGATTCATTCCGGTGCGTACGGAGAATCGCCTGGGCAAAAATTTTCGCGGTGGATATAACCTCAACTTTTGAGCATTCCTGCTTTAAAGGAAGCGTGTCCGTAACAACAAGATCTTTGACCACCGATTCCTCAATCCGCTTGTATGCAGCACCGGATAGAATGGCATGTGTGCAAGCTCCGAAAATTTCTTTTGCTCCTTTGTTCCTCAATGCCTGCGCAGCATTGACAAATGTACCGCCGGTGTCGATTAAATCATCAACAATCAAAATATTTTTACCTGCCGTGTTGCCTATGATGTTAAGAACCTCGGCTTCGTTTGCCTTGGGCCGGCGTTTGTCGATCAATATCAGTTCGCAGTCAAGACGCTTTGCATAAGAACGCGCCATCTTTATACTTCCGACATCAGGAGAAGCAATAGCCAGATTGGCAATATTCATTTTTTTAAAGCGATCGATTAAAACCGCCGATGAATATAAATGATCCATCGGTATATCAAAAAAACCCTGTATTTGTGCAGTGTGCAAATCCATTGTAATCACACGATCGGCACCTGCTTCCGTAATTAAATTGGCAACAAGCTTAGCGCTGATCGAAACCCGCGGCTGATCCTTCCGGTCTTGACGCGCATAGCCAAAATACGGTATGACTGCTGTAACGCGTTTTGCCGATGCTCTTTTTGCCGCATCCAGCATGATTAACAACTCTACCAGATTTTCAGCCGGCGGCTGTGTGGGCTGTATTATGAAAACATCGTCTCCGCGGATATTTTCAACATACTTAACCCAGAGTTCACCATCGCTGAATGTCTGAAAAGCGACTTCTCCAAAAGGGATTCCCGCTTCTTCGCAAATTTTCTTTGCCAATGGGCGGTTAGATCGTCCGGAGAAAATCTTTAACTCGCTCATTGACTTCCTTTCGCTATTTTTTTCATCAGTAAAACCAAAGTTTCTAATTTTTCATCACGATAATCAGTGCTGCTGGGGTGCCAGGATTCGAACCTGGGAGTGGCGGCTCCAAAGGCCGCTGCCTTACCACTTGGCTACACCCCAATCGCATGGTTCATCTGCCAATACCGTAATCCCTTAAAACGTCCCAACAAATGTTGTATTACATTTTTTTAAACCAGAGATGAACTCCGATTCCAGCGATGAGATTCTCAAAAATAAACCCCAACCGTCATAACCTAGAATATAAAATATATTGAAAAATCGCCTGTAAGTCAAACAAGAAAAGAATACACGATAAGTTTGATTTTCTTGCCACATTTGCATAATTTGCTCCTGATAATTATAAATCCCTGGAGATACTTATGTCAATAAAAATGAATAAAACTAAAGCATTGGCACTTCCGGATGAACGTATAATCGTGCAGGCATTCTGGATGCTAACTTTTGCTATTCTTACTGCAATTAGCGCACAGATTAGAATACCAAATCAGCCTGTACCTTATACAATGCAGACCTTTTTTGTTTTCCTGGCCGGTGCACTGCTGGGAAAAGGCAGGGGAATGATCAGCATGGGTATGTATTTACTCCTTGGTGCAGCCGGCCTGCCGGTCTTTTCAGGCGGGGGCTCCGGGTTTTCCGGAATGTTTGGCACAACAGGCGGGTATTTACTGGCTTTTCCACTGGCAGCTTTTGCAATAGGCTTTTTGATAAAAATCCGGCAGGAATTCTGGTGGATGATAATTTCAGTTTCCGTTGGTTCATTGATTATTTTTTCACTGGGCACTATTTATCTGAATATGTTGTTTGTACATAACTGGGTTCTTGCTGTTCAGGCAGGATTTCTTATTTTTTCATGGTGGGATGCATTAAAAATATTGAGTGCTGCTGCGATTGCATATCAATATTTCAGAAGGGCTGCCCGGAATCCGGTATAAAAAATTAAAACATAATATCGATTTTAGAGGTAATACATGGATCGAAGAACTTTTTTTAAAAAAGGATTAGGTGCATCGTTAGCAGTCGGTGCTGTTATCGCAGGCAAATATGATAATCTCTTTTCCGCTTCTTATCCGGCGGATGATCTTCCTTTTGACCTGGTAGCCGTTAAAGGCGGCGAACCGGATGTTATGCTGGCCGCCGGCATGAAGACTTTAGGCGGAATCGGAAGGTTTGTCAAGAAAGGACAGAAAGTTTTAGTCAAACCGAATATCGGATGGGATGTGTCGCCCGAACGGGCCGGGAATACAAATCCGAAGCTGGTTTCAGCGGTTATTCGTCAATGTCTCGATGCAGGAGCGAGTGATGTATTCGTCTTTGATCATACTTGCGATAACTGGCAGAGGAGTTATAAAAACAGCGGAATCGAATCGGCAGTGAAAGATGCAGGCGGTAAAATAGCACCTGCAAACACGGAAGGATATTACCACGAAGCATCAATTCCCTGGGGGAAAAGCCTTACCAAGGTCAAGGAGCATGAACTGATTTTGAGTACGGATGTTTTTATAAACGTACCGATTTTGAAAAGTCATGGAGGCGCCCGATTGACTATTGCGATGAAAAATCAGATGGGAAATGTATGGGACAGGGGAATCTGGCATCGCAATGATTTGCACCAATGCATAGCGGATTATGCCGCCTACCGTAAACCGGCATTGAACATTGTTGATGCATATTACGTAATGAAACAAAACGGTCCGCGCGGTGTTTCAGTGGAAGATGTAGTAACCATGAAATCTCTTTTGATATCCACTGATATGGTTGCCGTCGATACTGCAGCTACAAAGCTTTTCGGCATAGATCCGGCCGACGTTCGCCACATCCAGCTGGCAGCCGATCATAAAGTTGGCAGGATGGACCTGGAAAATCTTAGAATAAAACGAATTTCGATCTGAGGCCTCTTTTGCTGCGGTTAAAAAGAATTCGCGTAATTTTTGCGTTATTATTTTTTTCAGCAATAACGTTCATATTTATCAATCCGGGTGAAATAATTCCTGCAAGAGGACTGCTGTTTTTCGGATCGACTCAGATAATTCCCTCGTTTATGCGAATGCTGGTATATTTCAGCGCGGCATCGCTGGGCTTCATTCTTTTTTCCATTCTGACAATTTTTTTCGGCAGAGTCTATTGTTCAACCATATGTCCGCTCGGAATTTTTCAGGATATAATAATAAGCATTGCTAAACGGATTAACAGGCGCCGCAGGTTCAAGTATAAAAAGCAGTATTTCACATTGCATTATTCATTGTTCGCAATTACGGTAATTTTAACACTATCCGGATTTGTCATTCTTTTAGATATTCTTGAACCCTTCAGCAATTATGGCAGGATGATTACCAACCTGGCAAATCCGTTAATTGTTATGGGCAATAACATCGTCAATGATATTCTTGGTTCTTTGGGATATGCGATTGTTTATGAAATTCCGATGCTCAATTTAAATTTAACTGCCGTTGCCGGTGCTTTCTGTATGTTTGTGATTGTAGTATTCCTTTCGTATAAACATGGAAGATTATTCTGCAACTTGCTTTGTCCGGCCGGAGCTTTTCTTGGACTCCTTTCCAGATTCTCCATTTATAAGTTAAAGATCGATGAAAACAGCTGTATCGAGTGCGGTTTATGCGAGCGCGTTTGTAAGGCCGGATGTATTAACAGTAAAACAAAGGAAATCGATTTTGCCGCCTGTGTCGGTTGTTTTAACTGCATCGATGGATGCTCTGAAAAAAGTATACATTATCGGAGAAGATTAGGAAAAAAGAATGACGCTCCAAAAGCGACAGATTCAGGAAGACGGCAAGTTTTGAAAAGTTCGGTATTGCCGGCACTGGGCATGCTTCTTCCTGTAGTGCAGAGCGGGAGTTCAGAAGGGAAAGGAGAGAGCGGTTATAAAGAAAATCGAAAACATCCGATTTCTCCCCCGGGCTCGCAAAGTGTAGAAAGATTTACTTCGTTATGCACGGCCTGCCATTTATGTATCAGCAACTGTCCGACTCAAGTCCTGTACCCTTCGTTCCTTGAATACGGAATTACCGGCGTCTTTCAGCCGAGAATGAATTATGATATCAGCTACTGTAATTACGATTGTGCATATTGCAGTGCCGTATGTCCGAGCGGCGCTATTCTTCCTTTAGGTTCATTGAAAAAAGAAGTGCAAATAGGCCAGGTGCAGTTTGTCAGAGAAGACTGTATAGTTGTGAAAAACGAAACCGATTGCGGCGCATGTTCGGAACACTGCCCGACAAAAGCGGTTCATATGGTTCCATACGGCGAAGCACTCATGATCCCGGAAATCAATATTGAGATATGTGTCGGATGCGGTGCCTGCGAATATGTATGTCCCGCCGAACCGGACAAAGCGATTTATGTGAAATCAAATATGATCCATCAAAAAGCCTTGAAACCGGAGACTAAAAAGGCCGAACAGGAATTCGACGGTTCACAGGATTTTCCTTTCTAAAACCTCTGCGTTCGGCATAATCTTTTCTTTCAGAAGGCCGTCTAATTTTCATAAATTAGAAGATAGGAATGAAAAGCATGCAGAAACCGGAACAATTTTATGATTCTCTTTCATCGGATTATGATGAAATGACGGGAATAAAGGACAGGTTCCTGAAGGAGAGGAATGTTTTTCAGTCAATAATAAGGACGTTTAAAATAAAAAGTGCTCTCGATGCCGGAAGCGGAACCGGTTTTCATTCGATCCTGCTGGCAAAGCTTGGATTGTCGGTTACTGCCGCGGATATTTCGGAAAAGATGCTCAAATATTCACGGAAAAATGCAAATCATAAAAAAATACAAATAAAAACTGTTCGTACATCATTCCTGGAAATTAAAAGTAAAGTAAACAAAAAATTTGACGCAGTTTTTTGTCTTGGCAACAGCCTGCCGCATATTCTGAAAGAAAAAGAACTGGATAAATCATTGCGGGCATTCCGGGGCGTTCTGAAAAAAGAAGGATGGATTTTTATTCAAATATTAAATTACAACCGAATTATGAAAAATCGGGAACGCATTCAGAATATTAAAGAAATCAACGGAAAACTGTTTATCCGTTTTTATGAATATATGGGAAAGACGCTGCTCTTTAATATCCTGACAATACAAAAAAAGAGGCGTCAATTATTGCATTCAATAAGATCTGTTGAAATACGTCCCTGGAAACATACCGAGCTTATCCGCAGCATGCAGAGCGCCGGTTATTGTAATATTCAGTTTTTCAGCAGTTTAACGATGGATACGTACCGCAATTCGTCTTCGAAAGACCTGGTGATTGTTGCACAGCGGCCGAATTAAGGTCCTTGTCGAATAGTCAATATGCAGGCGGCTATTGGAGGTTATGGACATGGATTGCAGATTAAATAACACTTGACATAGAAGTATCGAAAATATATTTTGTAAAAGCTGTCAAAATAAATTACCAGGTATAGGGAAAATATTTCTGAAAAAGGGATTGTTTCAGAATGCCGGCCTTCCATCATTTTAAACCGTCAGAAATAATT
>JAFGLB010000067.1 GCA_016928255.1 Bacteroidota bacterium | reverse complement strand
TTGTATACAGCCCTTACGCATTCCAATGTAAATTTTGATTTATTCATCAATCCGCCGTCGCGGATAGTACAATCCAAAACCGTGATCTCCGGCCTGAACATCAATTATTCCTTTCAATTATTCAATGAATTAATTATACGGAAAATTCAGTACTAAATAAAGACGGGAATGCTTCCTAATGCAATTTCATTGATTTTATTATGCAATACGCAAAAACTCGATACTTATATTCCACAATCTCAATATCTTAATTACGCAGAGAAGATAAATTACCACAAACTATGGATAAATTGCCACGACCTTTAGGTCGTGGAACAGAATAAATAAAATGGAGCGGGCTTTAGCCCAATAAAATTGAAAAAATGGGGTTAAAACCCAATAGCACTTTTGATTTTATATTCCATGAGCTTGCCGAAGGCATTCCTTCGGAAGAAGCTCGTGGCAATAAAGGTTTATTATATATGTTTCCTGCAATCGCGTAACGTGAGTTAATAACATTAAAACCAGTTCATTGCCTGTAATGGCAGCCGACGCTTGTTTTATTTTCCCATGCTGCGATTGTTATAATAATTGCAGCCCGCACAGCATTGCGGAGTCCGATAATTCCGTCAGTAAGCTTAACGGCCTGATAGAAGCGTTCGATCTCCGATTCAAGATGCCGCAATTCCCGCATAGCCCTCTGCAGGCGTTCTGTCGTGCGTATTAAACCTGTATAATTCCACATTATATTTTTAATGACGCTCATATCCTGACTTATCAAAGCTGAATCCGGTATTTCTGTGCCGGTTTCAATCCATGGCGGTATATCGTCGGCTTTGGATTTCGGGTGTTCTTTTAGTGATTTTTTAATATGCTCTGCGGCACGGCTGCCCCAGACAACGCCTTCAAGCAGAGATGTACTTGCAAGCCGATTAGCGCCATGAAGACCGGTGCAGGCAACTTCACCAACGGCATAAAGATGGTCCAGAGTAGTTCTTCCCCAGAGATCAACCCATACTCCGCCGCAGAAATAATGCGCGGCCGGCACAATGGGAATTGGTTCCTGTGTTATATCCACACCATATTCTAGACAATTCTCGTAGATGAAAGGAAATCTTTCTTTTATATCTTTTGCAGGAAGGTATGATGCAATATCGAGAAAGACATGAGTTACACCGCTTGTCAGCATTTCCTGATGAATGCTTCTTGCAACAACATCACGAGGCGCAAGGTCTTTCCATTCAGGGTCATATTTCTGCATAAACAGATTACCGCGCGAGTCAATTAGTTTTGCGCCTGCCCCGCGCATGGCTTCGGTTATCAAAAAGCATGGTGCACCCTGCTGATAGAAAGCTGTCGGATGGAACTGCACAAATTCGCAGTTAAGCACTCTGGCTCCTGCGCGGTACGCCATCGCTAATCCGTCGCCCCTGGCTCCCGCCGGATTGGTCGTTCTCAGGTAAACCTGTCCCAATCCACCTGAAGCAAGTATTGTCGTGCGTGCAAGTACGCGATGAACATGTCCTGTTGATTGATTCAAAAAAAACGCTCCATTGCAGGAAAGCGTGTCGTAAACACTCAATCTATTTAATGAATGGTGTGCAGGTGTTAACAAATCGATTGCGGTCGTATCCGTTAATAATGTGATATTCGAATTTGCTTTCAGTGCTTTAATCAGGTACCGTTCTATAAGACTGCCTGTTGAATCGGCTGCATGAAGAATTCTCGCAACAGAATGGCCGCCTTCCAGAGCCAATGACAATCCGCCGTCTGAGGTGCGGTCGAATGGGATGGACAGCTTTTCCAGAAACAGAGACCTAACGAGTCCCGGCGCTTCTTTGGCAAGGAGTTCCACGGCCTGCGGATTACAGTACCCCGCACCGGCATGGAAAATATCTTTCGCAAGAAGCTCGGGCGAGTCGCCTTTTCCCTCGTATACGATTCCACCCTGTGCATAATAAGTATTGGATTCTTCGGGATCCGAGGCACGTGTCGTCACAACCACTTGTATGCCTGCATCTGCAAGCTGCAGCGCGGCGATGCTTCCTGCGACTCCGCATCCTATTATGAGCACATCACACTGGATTAGTTCTTGCATGTTATATTAGAGAATTAATCTCCTGCTTTTGGGATAATCTCGAGCATTCTTTTGACTGCGTTTAGAGCGCGCACGCGTATTTCCTCCGGCACCTCAACTACGTACTTGGTTTGCCTCAGCGCTTCCAGCGTATCTTCCATTGTAATCTCGTTCATATGCGGGCAGCGGACACTGCACATACGTAGCATTTTTTTGTCCGGATTTGCCGCCATAATATTATCGCCCATCGAGCACTCGGTAAGCAGAAGGTACCGCTCTGCATTTGTGCGTTTAATATGACTAATCATTTCCGCAGTGCTTCCTGCAAAGTCGGATGCCGCGACTACTTCGGGACTGCATTCCGGGTGCGATAGTATCATCACATCCGAAAATTGTTTTCTGATATTTTGAATATCTTCAATCGTGAATTTCTCATGCACCTCGCATCGTGCTTTCCAGCCGATAATAGGTTTATCAAGAAGCGTATCGGTTTCCGGATCACCGCCGGTTAATGAAGGAAAAATTATATGCCTTCTTGTGGCACGAGCCACGTTGCGGGCCAAATACTCGTCTGGAAGAAATATCACAGTCTCTCCCTTTAGCGACTGCACCACTGCCACCGCATTGCTGGATGTACAGCATATATCCGTTTCAGCTTTTACATCTGCATTTGTATTGATATAAGTGACAACCGGAACACCCGGATATTTAGCTTTCAATTGCCGCACATCTTCTGCAGTAATTCCGTCCGCCAGAGAACAGCCGGCTTTTTTTGCAGGGATCAGCACTGTCTTTTTCGGCGAAAGGATTTTTGCAGTCTCTGCCATAAACCGCACGCCGCAGAATACTATTATATCTTTTTCGGTCTTTGATGCGATCCTGCTCAACTCAAGAGAATCACCCGTGTAATCGGGAATGGAGTGAAATAATGCCGGCTCCATGTAATTATGGCCCAGGATTACTGCGTTGCGCTCGACTTTAAGCTTGTTTATCTCGAATGCAAGTTCGGATTTTATACGCAGTTCTGCATCCGGCACAACATCGTGCAGTTTGGATTTTAGGTCTTTGTATATTTCTTCCGCAGTCATATCTATCAATCACTTAATTTTAAAACTGATATCCATTGCTTGTACTGAGTGGGTTAACGCGCCGACAGAAATTATATCAACACCCGTAGCAGCAACAGCGGCAACATTTTTAAGAGTTACATTTCCGGATGCTTCCAGCGGCACGCGGCCCGCAGTGAAGCGCACAGCTTCACGGAGATTTTTTAGATCCATATTGTCGAGCAATATGCGATCAACTTTAAGCGATACGGCTTCGCGCAGTTCGTCAAGATTTTTCACTTCAACCTCTATCATCCTCTTCATTTTATCATGAGCCCACACCTGCGTCACGGCTTGCGTAATTCCACCGGCTGCTGCAATATGATTGTCTTTTATCAGTACCATATCAAACAATCCAAACCGGTGATTAGCTCCCCCGCCGAGAAGAACTGCCTGCTTATCGAGCAACCTGTTGCCTGGCGATGTTTTACGGGTATCGAGTATGACGGCATTTGTGCCTTTTACAGCATTGACATAGGCGCGGGTTATTGTAGCAATCCCTGACATTCTCTGCAGAAAATTTAATGCCGTACGCTCAACCGTTAACAATAGTCTGCCATTACCGCGTACTGTTGCCAGAAGAGTACCTTCCGAAACGTGTCTGCCGTCTGTAACTTTGGGGGAGAACGTGACGTGCTTATCAAGGTACTTAAAAGTCTCGCGAGCGACTTCCAATCCGGCAATTACTCCGGATTCCTTCGCAATGAATGTTCCTTTAAGCACTGATTTTACCGGTATTGTGCTCAGTGTTGTTATATCCCCGGTGCCGATATCTTCTTCAAGAGCCCTGTGAATTATTGCATGCAGATTTTCGAGCTGAATTTTGTTCATATACGTAATATAATGATACTTTCGTAAAGTAACATAGTGAAGAATTTGCATTTGTTGACCTTTTTTCCTATTTATTATTTGAAAATTGATGCTAACTATTTGGGGATTCTCATGAGGTATTTATTTTTTCTGGTTTTAATAGGTGCATTTTTTTCTTTTTCCTGCAAACAAGATGTCGTAGAGCCAAATCCTGAATGGTATGAATTAAAGCAGAACTGGCCTAATCCGTTTAAAGACACAACATATATCTCGTATGGCGTACCAACGGTCAACGATGGTCCAGGCCCCCATATCCGTTTAATTATATATGATCGATTCGAAAATGCTGAAATAATTTTAGTAGACAGACACAATCACCCCGCTATGATAGACACTGTTTTGTGGAACGGTCGAAATTCCAATTACGGAAAATCTACAGCTGGTATTTACTATATCGAACTTCAAGAATTTAACGGCACCGATATTATTGTACGTGCCCGCATTTTAGCATTAAAACAATGAAGAAAGAATAATTGCCTTGATACGAATTGCGATCATCCTCTTTTTCTGTTACTCGATAATCCATGCTCAGGACACATCTGCAACTGCACTGGATTACAAAATCACTGCGACGTACGGAATCATTTTTGTTAAACCTGGCCATATCAATGATCATATAATGAAGTCCAATGATGTGTCTGAAAACTACGAGAGACCTGTTGATTCCTTTCCTGAAATTGCCGTGTCATTTTCAAACAGGTTGGAAGAAGGGGCACATATTACAGCACGTATTGGACGTATTTATATGACAAATAAATATGATTTAATTATTGCAGAGACTACAACTTCTTCAAATGTTGTCGGATATTCGAATGGAACGGTACAGGAAAAATACACGATGTATCCGTTATCAGCCGGAGTCGGCTGGGCTACAAGATCTTTCGGATCTCAAATTCAAATTGAATTTGTTTATGCTTTGTGTTACATCGAAGAAGAACAATCGATTATATCTTCAACTGGTGTACGTAATAAATACTTGCACACATTATCAAGTTCTTCCTATGGTCTCAGATTTTCCGGAAGCACAACAATTAAATTTACGGAATTAATCGGTATAACAATTGAAACCGGTTATCGTCATTTAGTATTCGATGATTTTTCAGATGAAAGAACTAATAAACAATATAATATAGAATTCGACACCAACGGATTCAACACTGCCATTGGATTATCGATAACCTTCTGATATTTTCATAAAATTTCGTTGATTAAACTAAATTACTTTAAGAAAGTTACATTTTAATTTTCTTTATTTTCTGAACAAGACAATACGATTTGAATTTGTGCCTTTTTCGTTATTATCTATTCCCCATATGTTGGAAGTTTTTGTAAAATACTGTTCATTTACTATGATCCCAATACACTTGAAACCGGTCTTAATACCAAGCGGAACTACATGCTCATCCAGATTTATTTGTTTATTCCGGATTTCCCCGACTTCAAACGCTACAAACCCGCGCGGTTTGGTGATCCGATACAGTTCCCGGAAAACTCCGAGCATTACCGCCGACCAGCTTTCCAGCGTCCTCGCTATCGTAATTGTCTTTGAAATTTCCTCCGCATCCAATCCGTTGAACCAGCACCTCAGCCAGTTATCCTGCATGTAATCTACAACATCCAGGAACGGAGGCGATGTTACGGTAAGCTGAATCGAACCGGACTCAATGGTTTTGGTTTCCCGTGCATCACAAGTAAGAAAACGCGCTCCTTCCCCGGCTTGCCGGAGATATTTATGCTCCTCCGGCGTAATATCATTCAAAAGCGTCCGTGATTTTTTATAAATAATAACCCTGGTATCTCTATGCTCCGGAGTTTGTTTCATTTTAATATTGATTTTTTTCTGGCTGTCGGCACTTACCGCCTGATTGGGCGGCAGTGTGTATACTGAAAAGAATCCTTTTGAATGACCTGTCAGCCGGTTAGTTGCCACCATCCGTATCCACCTGTCTATATCATCCTCCTCCCCGCTTTCATGGCGTGCAGTGAGATAATTTTTAATGGATACGATTTCAGCTTCCGTTTTCGGATGAAAGAACATGGACAGGTCGATATCCGCACTTTCTGTTTCAGATATCGGAATGCTGTCTAACCGCTCCATTAATTCTTTAAGCAGCGGCGGAAAAAATCGCGGCCTGCTAAGCAGGGTGCTCAATGGATTTATATCATTCGCAGCGACATTTCGGCCCATGAATCCGGCTTCAAGAACGGTAGTCCCTCTGCCGCTGAACGGATCGTAAATCCTGTCGGCTTCTTTGGTCAAATGCTCGATAAAGAAATGCGGGAGCTGCGGTTTGAAACAGGCCCGGTAAGAAATTTCATGCAGTGCATGCGCCTGCCGCTGTTTTGCCGTCCAGAATTCTCCTGTATAACGCGGAATGGATTGTCCCGCTACATCTATATCCTCAACACCGGATATGCGATACCGGATTTCATCTAAGAGTCTATCCAGAAACGGCCTTTCTTCTTTCGGTATTTTTGATTTTACGGGCGACATTTATTTCAATCCGGAAGGCAGGCGGGGCGATGAAATTAGTTTAGTGAATTCCTCCCAGCGTTTCGCAGGTTTTTTTTCCGTGCCTCCGCGGCGTTCGATGTAATGGCGCACCAGATCAAGGCCGAAATTATAATTAATAACATAACTGCGGTATTGATCGAAAAAACGAGTTCTCTGCTGTGCACGTTCCGGAGACATTAATGCATAATCCACAAGCCACTGCACAGCCCGATCGCGTGTAATTTCAGAATTCAGGTACCGTCGCGCAGCTTCATTTCCGGCATAGCTTAATTTTGCCGCTAACGCCTGCACTCTGGAATATTTTTCAGCTTTTGTTTTATCAATTCCAGCAATCGGGAACAATACATCGCGCTCGAATTCCATCCGCTCTTTGCCGGGGAAAGCTACTTCGATGCCGAAGTTTGCAGTACCTTCCGCGATAAGCGACTGCGAGCTGAAAAGCGGGTATACCGTAAATTCAATCCAGCCGAATTTACGTGCAAACGCCGTTTCAAGCAGACAATTGTAGACGTGATGACCCGGATATCCTTCATGCGCTGCAAGATCCACTGCTCTCTCAAGAAAAACAGGCAGATCGGTGTTTATTTGAATCAGGCTTTCATTATTCCCTTTATACCAGTTATACCCGCTCCATGATTTATTGCGGACATATTCAAGCCGGAAAGTTTCATTCTCAGGAAGTTCTATATGCTTCTTGGTTCTCCTGCGGCATTCATCAATAGCAGCATTGAACACACTGTCAATCTTATCCTGATTTAGTACGAACTGCTTTCTGTATTCTTCAATACGTTCGGATATACTGCCGCTGCCGGGAATCATTGAATCCAGTTCGGACACGAGTTTTCTAAAATGTTCTTCCGGGAAAGACGGCGGCTCGACATCATAATACGCTTTTGCCTCTTCATCGAAAGAAAGCTTCTTGCCGTTCAATGCTTCGACATGCGCGATAAGCGACGAGACCTGCTTTTTAAGGTACTGATGACGCAGACTTAGAATCTCTTTGCTTCGCGACGAGTTGACTTTCCCAATATTCAATTTGAGTACAGATGCTTCCTCCAGAATAACTGTCAGAGGTTTCTTATTTGCCTTCGCCTCTTCAGCCCATTCTTTCGGACCGTAATACGCATCGACATAATCGGCATCGTACTGACCGGCCGCAAGCACCAGTTTTGTGTACGGTTCCGCAGCAGCGTTTAGTTCTTCATTCAGATGATTGGGCATGTTGTAATTCTTTTAAATATTTTTGAAAAACTTTACCGGATAATACTCTATAAGCAGGACGGTATTCTTTATTTACGATTCCAGAATGATGCATCACCGGAAAACCTTTTTCCTTCATATCTCTGAAAAATGCGGTTACCTCATCTTTCTCAAATGGAATGCAGTCCTTATCCGCCAATTCAATAATATCGTCCAGGAATCTTTGCAATAATTCTTCAGACTGATTAATACTCGATGCGGATTTGATCATAATCGTGAAAAGCTTATCTGAATTGCATTTTTGTTTTTTGAAAACACGTAAATTTACACGCGCAACCGAACTGTCTGAAACAAGATATTCAACCAGCGGCTCGTCCGATAATGTATCAATTGAAGCAAGCTCTGTTTCAAGATATTTGCGTGCAGAGACAGTATCATCCATAATATGCGCGTTTCCCATGGCCGCCTGGTACGCCAGTTTGTATAAATCCTGAATTCCCAATTTCGCATATTTTTTAACTTCCGCAAGAACGGCATCCTTAATATTCTTTTCCTCTCTACCATAACACATATTTGCTGAAAATATAATACTCATTGCAAGCATGATAATAAATTTACACCTCATTATTTTCCTCCCAGGCATTTAGAATTCTTATTGTTATGTTTTTTATATTTAATGCAGTACACGGCAAGATCGCGTCTGCATGCACCTACCGCATCCGGACACGCAAACTTCGCATGTTCGCATGAAAAATCACAGTATAACGGCAACGGCGCAAAAGATGCACTATTCTTTTTTCTCGCTTTGCTTTTCTTCATTACCGGCTGATTTCTTTTCATGTCTCTTTTCGAACCGTGCTGCAGGTTTTGCTGAAACATCCATCATCGGTTTTAATTCTTTCAGCCACACATCGCCTTTATAATAAACACGCTCCAGAAACAATCCGGACGGCGGTGCTGTCATTTTTGCCGGCACATCAGATTTAGTATGCATAAATTTTTTCACCTCATTAACCGGCATTGATCCGCGGCCAACTTCAGCCAGTACACCTATCAGCTGGCGCACCATTTTCCAGATAAAATGCGAACCGACTATACGGACAAGAATGAGATCGCCCGATTCCTGAACCTCTATCGAATTAATATGCACCTTTGTGGATTTCTCTTCCGGGTCGTCTGCAGTGAAAGACCGAAAATCTTTTAATCCCTTAAACAAATCCGCAGTTTGCCGCATTTTTACAACATCGAGCGGATCTTTAACCCACCATACGAATTTCTTGCCGAAGGCAGTCCTCCGGCGCGATATCTGGTAAAGATAACTACGCGCCTGAGCATCGTGACGAGCATGGAAATCGGCTGCTGCTTTTTCAACTTCAATAATATTGATATCCGCAGGGAGTTCGTCATTGAGTTTCATACGGATAATTTCAGGCGCAAGCATGGTCTTAATATCCAGGTGTGCTGCCTGCTGCAGGGCATGAACACCGGCATCAGTGCGTCCGGAACCGTATAGCTCAAAGTTATGCGTCCCAAAAACCTTGCCCACAGCGGCATTGATTTCTCCCTGCACGGTTCGGGCATTCTTCTGCACCTGCCACCCGCTGAAACGGGTACCTTCATATTCGATTGTAAGCTTAAATCTTGCCATACTTCTGTAAGATACGGATTTGTTGATTGGGATGCTAAAAAGGATTTCAGAAAACCGCGCTGAAGCTTTCTGACCAGGCAAAGATTTTCAAAATTGAAGAAAATGTTATATAATTAACTGCCATATTTACTTAACAAGGGAGAATGATAAAATGACAAGCCGAAATTCAATAGTCTTACGGAATCATGTGGTAAAATCAATTATATTACTGCGAGGACAGAAAGTAATGCTGGATGCCGATCTTGCTTTGTTATACGGTATACCAACGAAAGTACTTAAGCAGGCGGTCAAACGCAATGCGAACAGATTTCCTTCAGATTTCATGTTCGAACTGACGGAGGAAGAAAAGAATAAGCTGGTCACAAATTGTGACCACCTCGCTAAACAAAAATATTCGCCGTACTTGCCGTATGCTTTTACAGCGCACAGCGTAGTTAATTTATAAGATAAAACAATACGGCTGTTATGTCTAAATTCAAAATAAACTATGTCGCTCCTATGGAACTTTTCATCTTCTCAATTTTCAAATCTATAAATATGACGTCCCTACGGGACTGTCTTTCTTTTGTTTAAACCGCTCCGTAGGAGCGGGATATTTATAGGTCGGAAAAACAAAAATATTTCAAACCCCATAGAGGTGGAATATTTTCACTTTGAAATTAGTTGTGGTTGTTGTATAAATTATAACGACACTAATTAATGGAAAATAAAAAATGAAATCATCTCCTGAACCGATCTTCATCGCACATTTATTTAATCAAATTGAATATATGCTGATCGGACTCCTGCGCTCTTTGAAGACTGAGGACTGGGAAAAACCGACAATCGCCGGCAAATGGAATGTAAAAGATGTCACCGCTCACCTGCTTGATACACAGCTTAGGAAGCTTTCAATTGTGAGAGACGGATTTGTTGCCGAGATACCGGTTATAAAATCGAATGCTGACCTGATTGCATTTATCAACCGTTTAAATCATGAAGGAGTAATGATGTACCGGCGGTTAAGTCCGGAATTATTAATCCGTATAATAGAGATTTCATCAAAAGAGTTTGCTGAGTTTCACCAATCCCTGGATCCGTTTGCCAAAGCTGCATTCGCAGTCAGCTGGGCAGGAGAAGAGACATCGCAGAACTGGTTCGATACAGCGCGCGAATACACCGAAAGATGGCTGCATCAGCAGCACATAAGACTCGCAGTAAACAAACCGGGTATAATGACAAAAGAGCTTTACTATCCGGTGCTGGATACATTCATGAGAGCACTTCCGTATCACTATCGTAATATAAAAGCTGAAGACGGAAAAATGATTCAGTTAAACATCACCGGCAACTGCGGCGGGTCGTGGTATCTTTATCGTGATAAGAATAAATGGCACCTGATAAAAAATCCGAGCGGTGAAAAAATCACAGATATTTCCATACCTGGAGAAATCACCTGGCGCATATTTACAAAAGGTATAGACCGGCAGAGTGCTGAAAATATAATCGGTATAAATGGAGATAAAAAAATCGGACTTCATATACTAAACATGCTGACTATTGTTGGGTAGAAAAAAAAAGGAAAAAAAAGAATGCCGCGGTTAAGAGATTTAAAACGTTCAGGTAAGCATAAAATTATAAGCGGAGTGTGTGGAGGAATCGCTGAATGGCTCGGCTGGAAACCGGCTACAGTAAGGATATTATTCATTATCGGTTCCTTTGTGCCGATTATACCGGGATTTGTTTTATATGTGATTCTGTGGATAATTCTTCCGAAGAGAAGCCATACTTAAGATTTTGCTAATTTCTGCTCTCATTCCCCGCCTATATGAATTACATCCTTCCCGAATTTCTTCCGAATCTGGTCAACTGTTTTTAAAACGACTTGCTTCTTTTCCTTTTCGGGAGAAAGCAGAAGTTCCATCTGTTCTTCTTCATCAAAATTCGTCAGGCGTACTCCGATTAAACGAATCGGAAGTCTACTGGTATAAGAAGTCTTAAGCAATTCGCGTGCAATCCTTGCAACAACCGTATCATCATTCGTAGGATCTATACTTTTTGCCCTTGTTATCGTCTTGAAATCGGACGTACGCAGTTTCAGCGTAACCGTTCCGGCTGTCCAGCCGTTTGATCGAAGCCGCCGGCATATATCTTCTGTAAGTTCAAAAATTATTTTTTCAAGAGTTTTTCGGTCGGATATATCCTTTGCAAATGTTTCTTCACGCGATATGCTTTTTGCATCCGATTCTTCTCCGATCACGTCCGAACCCTGGCCGCTTGCAGCCCGGGAAATCCAGCTTCCGTGCTTGCCGAGTATAGAAACCAGTTCTCTTTCCGATTTTGCCTGTATATCCGAGACCTTATTAAATCCCCTGTTCCGCAAAAACTCTTCAGTCTTTTTTCCGATGCCTGGTATAACACTAATATCGATCGGAGCAAGATATTCTTTTTCTTTTCCATGCGGCACGAAAATAATTCCTGCCGGTTTAACTTGATTTGCTGCAATTTTTGCCAGCGTGGCGTTTGAAGCGAGTCCGATCGTGCAAGGAAGCTTGAATTCATCCAATACAATTTTCTGAATTATTTTCATGTACCCGGGTAAGTCGTTATTGAAAAGTTTTTCACAGCCGGTGAAATCCATATTCATTTCGTCTATCGATGCACGTTCTACAACCGGTGCAATTTCGCACATGCGGTTAAAGAGCTGATCGGATATACGACTGTATTCACCGTGATGTCCCCGGACAATAATGAGTTTTGGGCAGAGTTTCTGAGCGCGTGCTGTAGGCATAGCGGAATGAATGCCAAATTTACGCGCTTCGTAGGATGCAGCAGCGGCCACACCGCGCTCATCGGCCTTGCCTCCTACAATAACCGGCTTGCCGATAAGCGAAGGATCCTTTATACGCTCGACTGAGACAAAGAAACAGTCGAGATCGAGATGAGCGATATATTTTTTTTTAGAAGGCAAGATTTACCGATCCTCCGACAGCTTCGATAAATCACATTCAGATTATTTCGGCAGTGCGAGGTACCGTTTGATCTTTTGAGTAGTTGTTTTCTCGAATTCCTGCTCGCGCACAACGAACTTTTTTATCTGTTTAAAGCTTGAAAGTTCTTCATTTGCTTTCTTCACTTCCTTACTGAGGACTTCGTTTATAAGTTCCGGAGTAATCTGAACTTTCCGCGATTCCGACAACTCAATAAAAGCTTCAGCATCTACAAAAATCTGCGCACAGATGATTTCATCCAATTTGGGATCGTCTTCGCCGTAGACAAGACATTCCTGGATAAACGGACTGCGTTTAAGTATGTCCTCAATTTCCTCCGGAAATACATTCTTGCCGCTTCGAGAGATGATCACATTTTTCTTTCTCCCGCAAATATGTAAAAATCCGTCTTCATCGATGAATCCCAGGTCCCCGGTTTTAAACCAGCCGTCTTCGAAAATCTCCCTTGTTGCCGAGTCATTTTTATAGTAACCCATCATAACATTAGGGCCTTTTGCGCATACTTCGCCGACACCGTCTTCGTTTTTCGAATCTATGCGAAGTTCCACGCCCGGTAAAGGAATACCGGCTGCTTCATCTTTAAAATTATCAAGCTGATTAAGGGTAAGGATAGGAGAAGTTTCGGTCAAACCGTATCCCTGAATAAAAGTAAATCCGAGTTCGCGCAAACCTTTTGCTACCATAGGATCAGGTGCGGCGCCGCCGGCAATAAAAATACGAATATGTCCGCCGAATTTTTCATGGACTTCGGAAAATATCAGCTTCTTTGAACTCTTCCAGCCGAAACGGCTGGCAAAATCAGTTATTTTTATCAGGGGCGGGACTATAATAGATTTTACCCGATTCTCTTTAATGGCCTGATAAATCCTTTTAAACATTTTATCAAACAATAAAGGAACACCGAGCAATATGGTCGCTTTAACCAGCTGGATGTCATCGACAACTGTTTTCAACGAGCGGGCATAATGCACTGATGCACCCGCATAAAGAGGACAGAGCAGTCCGCAGGTACATTCATATGTATGGTGTATCGGCAACACCGAAAGAAAACGATCCTTATCATTAATAATGACCAAACTGACCATTGCCATAAGGTTTGCTGCAAGATTGCGTTGTGTAAGCATAACGCCTTTAGCCCTGCCTAAAGTACCTGACGTAAATATAATATCAGCCATCGCTTTCGGATCCACTTTCGGCAGATCATCCGCCGAACAGCCCCTGCTGTTATTTATTAACTCTGCCATCGACAGAAATCCTTCCTTTTGGGCAAGAATGTCCATGCTGATATAATGTTTCAGATGCTTGAGTGCCCGTTTTTCCTCGCGAAGCATACTGTCGAATGATTCGGAAAATACGATTGCGACAGCATCGGATTCATGTATAATATTAAGAACTTCGTTGTTGCTCAGCTTTGCGTCTATAGGTACAACGACATAATTAAAACACATGGCTGTCAGGTATGTAATTGACCACTGGACACGGTTTTCGCTTATGATCGCGATATGACTGCGCTCTTTGATTCCCAGCTCGCGGAGTGCCGTTCCGAATCTCAGTACGTTCTTCAGAAGCGAACTGTAACTGACACGCGGGATGGGCGTTTCTCTCAGGTCTTCCAGAGCAAGTTTTTCGCCAAATTTGCCTGCGGATTTTACCAGCATATCCTGAATGGAATCGATTTGATGGACTTTATATAGTTTTGGAGCACGTTTCATAGCAGCCTCTTTTTCTTAATTTCACACCTGTAAAAAATTGACCTCAAAGAATGCATTTTTGAATACTCAACGGCAGGTATTCATATTTTTGAGAGTTGAAGATTTTCAGGAACTATCAAATGTCATTTAATTTCTCAAGAATTGCAAGTATAAGTAACTTAGGGAAACTTTTTTTTGACTTTTGCCTGTTTAAAGGATAAAGGAGAATATTTTATGGCACAATTAGAATCAACAAACATTCCTCTCGGAACAAAAATGCCTAAATTTGTTTTAAGAGATCCAAACGGAGTTATTCAGGTTAGTGATTACGCATTCGGGAAAAAAGGATTATTGTTAGTCTTCACCTGCAATCATTGTCCGTATGCAAAAGCGGTATGGCCCAGAATAATCCGCCTAGGTAAATATGCAATGGAACATGATATTAATGTCCTGGCAATTAATCCGAATATAAATCACGACTATCCGGATGACTCACCGGACGAAATGGGCAGAAGGATTAAAGAATGGAACATCCCATTCCCTTATCTGATCGATGAAACTCAGAAAACCGCGCGCGATTTCGATGCGCAATGCACACCGGATATTTATCTTTACAATTTCGAACATAAACTCGTATATCATGGGCGTGTAGATGACAACTGGCAGGAAGAATCCAAGGTAAAAAAAGAAGAACTGAAAGAAGCAATCACTGCCCTTATCGAGGGTAAACCGATCCCCGAGAAACAAATCCCGTCCATCGGTTGTTCAATCAAGTGGCGTGAATAGAATTCAAATTAAATACGGCCGGCGGAATAATACTAATTCCTTTTTTCCGGACAGCGCAGAGCAGGAGAGCATCTAAAACTTCTTTATGTACAGCCGGGATCGATATTACTTATTACTGCACCAATTCCAAATACTTATGAACCCAGCCGATTTTCTGCTGGTCTGCGCTTGCGACAAAGTACCAAATCTCGCCGCTTCCGTATGAAAAAGTTCCGAGACGGAATACTTCTTCATCTTTATAAATAGAGCCAATCTGTTTTGCTTTTGCTGAAGGATTTTGCCTGATCGGCAGATAGGGTTCGTAAGTGCACCGCGCTTTTACAAACAGATCAGGTTCCAGTTTTATATACTGCGCTAAAGTCCGCGAAAGAACATGGTAATAATTAAGCAAAAGAATTTCTTTTTCAGACAGCTTATCCTCGCCGCCCTTCCTTTCACGTGACGACCGCAGGTCATCCTGAATCCTCTGCATATTATCGAGCGTCTGAATAAGAAAACGCCGGCTCTCGATATTCTTTGACACCTGTGCCTGGGTTGCGGTCATATAAAGCGAGTAAACCGACATCGACACAGCCGCTACGGATGCTATTATTGTAATTACATTAGCCAGATTAAATCTTACGCTCACGAACTGGTGACAGTGGTGGCAGACGCGTGCGCCTTCAGGAATATCAAGCTTGCAGTGCGGACATATATTTCGCCGGATAACCGGCATCGGCCTGTTGACACCGGGTTTTTGTCTCTCTTTCTCCGAAGGCTTCAGCGAGAAACTAGATTTAAATCCCCGTGAGAGAAGCTGAAACAACTTAAGAATGTTGCGTAGAATATCCGACGGAAACATAGAATCCTATTTCTTAATAATACAGAATAATCTCACTTTGTTAGCTCTAAAAATAATCATTTTCTTATGACTTCACAACCGTAAATAAACATTCACGGTGCCAAAGTAATAATATTCTCCGGTTTATCAGATAAAAGACAGATTTTCTTGACATTAAAAATAAATTCAGGTACATATCAACATCTTCATCAGGCATTATCAAAACGTTATCAATAAATGGACTTTAAGGATAGATGCTATGAACGAAAACATCCCTTCATCTGAAGAACAGCATCAAAAAATTCAAAACGCCGCCGCACAGCTTAAATCCGGTGCCAGCTGGTTCTACCTTATCGGCGGACTTTCTATAGTCAATTCCCTTGTATTCGTCTTCGGAGCCGACCTGTTCTTTGTCATAGGTCTCGGCTTCAATTATGTTGTTACCGCGGTTGTCCTTGCAGCCGGCAATACAACTGAAGCCGGCCAGATAGATATTGTATTGAAATTAATAATTTTTGTTCTGAATGCTGCAGCAGCGGGAGTATTTTTAGTGTTCGGTTATTTTGCAAATAAAAAATACGCATGGGCTTTTATTACCGGAGCGATACTTTATGCGCTTGACGGTTTGATTTTTTTAGCCGTGGGCGATTATTTAAGTCTGATTTTCCACGGTATAGCTTTATTCTTCATTTTTAAAGGCTACAAAGCTTCTATTGATTTGAAGAAGATGGAAACGGAAGCAAAATTTACGGAATCCGGATTGGCACAGCCGATAAAATAACATTACAGAACTGCAGTAACTTTTTCTAAAAATAAATCAAACATATTTCGGCTTAACCATATAGGGTATCGGATCTTCGATACCGGCCGCCTGAAACGCCCGCAGGCGGAGCGCGCAGCTTTCACATACCCCGCAGGCTATATCTTCGTTTTTATAACACGACCAGGTCAACTCAAACGGCGCCTTGAGTTCTTTTCCTTTCAGCACAATCTCGGATTTCTTAAAATTAATCACCGGCGTTTCAATCGTAATTTTTGTCTCGGGCTTCGTTCCCAATTCAATCACTGCATCGAAGGCTTTATAAAATTGTTTGCGGCAGTCGGGATAACCCGAGCTGTCTTCTTCCACCGCGCCGATAAATATTTTCCGGGCGCCTATAACTTCTGCCCAGCTGACAGCTGCGGCAAGTATGTTTGCATTGCGAAACGGGACATAAGAGGTGGGGATTTCTTTTTCCCCCGGATTAAACAGTTTTGCCGGAACGGTTTCTGAGATTTTTATTTTTTCATCAGTTAAACTCGATCCCCCGATTTTATTCAAATGCGTCAATTCAGCAACCAGGCGCCTCTCGATTCCGAAATGATCCGCAAGCGCATTAAACGCTTTCAGCTCGCGCCGTTCTGTACGCTGGCCATAGTTGATATGCAGGAATGCCGGGTCGTGCTTGATGCAGGCAATTGCGGCGGTAACACAGCTGTCCATACCGCCGCTGACAAGGACTACCGCACGGGACTTGCTCATCTGCTTTTTCTATTTCCCTTTTTTGAATACACAGCTTCTACCGTTGTGGTTATCCCGCCGCGTGCCGTAAACTCGCCGGTAATTTCCATCCATTTAGGATTTAATACCGAAACCAGATCGTCCAGAATTTTATTAACTACCGTCTCGTAAAATATTCCCATCGAACGATATTGCAAGTAATAATACTTCAGCGATTTCAGCTCGATACACTTTTTTGCCGGAACGTATTGAATCGTGATCGTGCCGAAATCAGGAAGGCCCGTCTTCGGACAGACAGAAGTGAATTCTGGATTCACAATCGTAATGGTATAATCACGGCCCGGATATTTATTGTCAAACGTTTCAAGTTTTTTTATCGGATTCACATTAAACTCCTCTCTTTTTCGGATCCCATATATATTTATGCATCTGCAGCTGGAAATGCACCCGAAGCCTGTCGTGCAATATCCACTCGGCAAGAACACGATTTTCCAGTGAGCCGTATACAGGTGCCATAAGGACGGTACACCGTTTATCCAGCTGATACTGCAATAAAACATGTTTTGCCCACTCGTAATCTGAATGATCGGATATGACAAACTTCACTTCGTCCCTAGAAATCAATGCTTCAATATTTTCCCAGCGGTTTTGTTTGTGCATTTTACTGCCGGGGCATTTGATATCCATAATACGTTTTACACGCTGATCGATCCTGTTGATATCATGATGCCCTCCTGTTTCTATCATAACTTCAAATTTATCATCACAAAGCCGCTTCAGAAGTATATGAACATTTTCCTGCATCAAAGGCTCCCCGCCTGTTACTTCGACAAGATTGCAGCCGTATTCTTTTACTTTTTGAATTACAGCATCAATCGTCATTTCTGCTCCATCTTCAAATGCATATGCGGTATCGCACCAGGCACATCTTAGGTCGCAGGCCGTCAGCCGTATAAACACACACGGCTTGCCCATATACGTCGACTCTCCCTGAATACTGTAAAAAATCTCATTAATTATGAGTGTATCCTGCGATGTCATTGATGCTCCATATAATCATGAAGATTCAGAGTATTTCGCCGTATACTTCCCGGTTTCAGAAATTGCCACAAACGAAAGTTCCACCTTAGAAGGAAGAACCTTTTTTAGTTCCTGATAAATATAAAACGCAATGTTTTCAGATGTCGGATTCAATTCTTTATCGAACGGAGGAACACTGTTTATATCACGATGATCAAATCTTGCAGCTATTTCGTCGGTCTTTTTCTGGAGCTCGTAAAAATCTATGCTCATTCCAATTTCGTCGAGCACTTCGGTCTTTGCCTCCACAGTTACTTTCCAGTTGTGCCCGTGAAGATTCGAGCAGGGACCGTTATAACCGCGGATAATATGAGCTGCAGAGAATTCTGTTTCTATAGTAACATTATAAGACATGTTCTTTCCTTAAACCTTGCCAAGGCATTTAATGAGCACTCAACCTTGTCAAGGCTTTAAGCCTTGACAAGGTTAAAAGTTAAGGTACGCAAATCGCGCGCACTTCTCAATCATATTTTTCAGGCAAATTTTTCGTAAAATACAGTAATGAAAGAATCTTCCGAATCGCTGGGTGTAGAAAAAATCTGGAAACTGCTCATTGAGTATTCCCTGCCTGCAATAGTAGGAACTACGGCCACATCCCTATATAACATTATAGACCGAATTTTTATAGGCCAGGGCGTGGGTCCTCTGGCCATTTCGGGACTTGCTCTCGCTTTTCCGCTGATGAATCTGGCTATAGCTTTCGGAGCTTTTATCGGCATGGGTGCTTCCGTTATGGTATCGATCCGCCTCGGCCAAAAAGATAATGCCGGAGCTTCTTCATTCCTCGGGACTGCCTGTGTACTAAACATCGTCATCGGCGGGCTGTATACAATCGTAATGTTCATTTTTCTGGATGATATTCTGTACGTATTCGGTGCAAGCATCGACACGCTTCCCTTTGCCAGGGATTTCATGCAGGTAATTCTGGCAGGTAATGTTTTTACGCATTTGTATTTCGGACTAAACAGCATCATGCGCGCATCCGGACATCCGCGCAAAGCTATGAATGTAACTCTGATCACTATCGGTATTAATATTGTCCTTGCTCCGCTTTTCATTTTCTTATTCCACTGGGGTATAAGGGGTGCCGCTGCTGCAACAATACTTGCTCAAATTTCAGGAGTAATAATGGTTTTCAGGCATTTCCTGAAAAAAAACAGCACCGTCAGATTTATTCACGGATGCTTTAAATTAAAATGGAAGACAATAAAAGAAATCATTTCCATAGGCAGTGCGAATTTTATTATGATAGTTCTAATTTCATTGGTGGTTATGATCTTCAACCTGAAGCTGGAAAAATACAGCGGCGATCTTGCCATAGGAGCCTTCGGCATAATAAACAGCATGGCGACATTTTTTGTAATGGTAGTACTCGGATTCAACCAGGGCATACAACCCATTGCAGGTTATAACTACGGCGCGCGCAACATTCAGCGTGTAATAACTGTACTAAAGTATTCGCTTGCTGCCGGCAGCAGCATTACCGTATTAGGTTTTCTGCTGATGCAGATTTTTCCGGAAATGATCTCGCGTATGTTCACTACCAGCATTGAACTAATCGAAATCTCCATTCCCGGAATGCGCCTCTATACTGCAGCATTTTTTATGGTGGGATTTCAAGTGGTGGTTTCCAGCTTTTTCCAGGCACTGGGCAAAGCGAGTGTATCAATATTTCTTTCACTCAGCCGCCAGGCTCTGCTGCTGATACCGGCCTTATTGATTCTTCCGGGATTTTTTGGATTGACCGGCATCTGGATCAGCGCACCGGCAGCGGATTTCATCTCTACACTGTTGAGTGTTATAGTTCTGCGTATTGAATATCCCAAGTTGAAAAATTTAATTAACTAACCTTGTCAAGGCTTCAAGCCTTGACAAGGGTTTTGTTATCTCAGCTGTTCTAAATTCGCTTTCAGCTTCTCCATATTCATCTTGATGTTCTTCTGTTTCTCGCGTTCTTTTTCGACGACATCTTTCGGAGCCTTCTCGACAAAATTGGCATTTGCCAGCTTCCTTTCAATACCGTCTACCAATCCCTGCAAACGGGCAATTTCTTTTTCCAGCCGTTTCCTCTCGGCATCAAGATCTATTATACCTTCCAGCGGTACAAAAATCTCCGTCCCGTCTACAACAGCACTCGCAGAAGCCTTCGGGCGTTCGACTTTTTTTGTCTGCCCATCCCATACGGTTACCGTTTTAGCTTTGCACAGCCTGTCTATATAATTAAGAAGGCCCTGCATATTATCAGCGCTCTCCGGAAATTTCTCATTTTTATCGCCATGCATAAACATATGCACCTCAATCTGCTTCGAAGGCGCGACATTCAATTCTCCGCGTATATTTCGGACGGCTTCAACCACCTTAATCACAAAATTCAATTCATCTTCGATTGTCTGGCTGATATATCTTTGGTATACAACAGGAAATTCAGCACG
>JAFGLB010000066.1 GCA_016928255.1 Bacteroidota bacterium | reverse complement strand
TGACCATTAAAAGGAAACGAGCACTAGTGCCTTTTTTAAGAAACCTTGTTTATAAAACGCAAGATTTATTTTTAGAAGTGGCACTAGAAATAATAAGAGGATCAATCGATATTGCAGCTGTTCAATAATCTTTTGACTATTTATGCCTGCAGTTCTTAAGGAAAATCGTTAAACGATATAAATCTAAACCTCTCGCCCTGCCCCGGTTTAATGGCTGCCGCCGTATTCGGGAAAAATGATTGATAAGCGCTTTAACACATAATCGGTCGAAACAGGCTTTATCAAATATGCAGAAACTCCATACGAAAGAAGTTCTTTGACAAGAGCTTTTTCATCATGCGATGTAACCATTACAACCGGAAGATTCCTATATTCTCTCATCGAGCGTATCGCCTTGAGCGTTTCTTTACCGTTCATAATCGGCATCTCATAATCGAGAAAAACGGCATCGGGCTTTTCTTCAGCAAGTTTTTCAAGCGCATCCCTCCCATGTTCGGCTTCAATAATCTGCGTGCCAAATGCCTTGGTTAATATCTTTCCCAAAAGCATCCTGGATTCAATATTATCGTCAACAATCAGCGCTCTATTCAGCATTCGCACCCCCATCCGTTAATATTATACTTTAGTAATATAGCAACCTCTCGTGCTAATCGCAACAATCATACAGCAAAAGAAACGGTATTATTATAGTAATAAAACAACATTTGACTGTTGCAATTATATTGGATTTCATCTATTATATGTTTTATTCAATCCGCTGAAACAAGACATTTTCATCAAATAATCGGCGTTTTAGGTATTTACATGACATCGGCGCCCGTTATAGAACAAAAGAAAGGAAAGATGTATTTATGAGTTTCTTTGACGATAAAATTGCCGAACGGCTTGGAGGCGCCAATTTCGGCAAGTCAACTCAAATATATAAATTTGAACTTATTAAGAGAGCAAAAGCAGCTGCAAAAGTTGCACATCCCGGCACTCCAATAATTGACATGGGCGTCGGCGAACCCGACTGGCCGGCAGATGCTCTGGTTGTTCAAGCGCTTTCGCAGGAAGCAGGAAAACCTGAAAACCGCTGGTATGCCGACAACGGAATTCCCGAGTTTCAGCATGCGGCTGCCGAATATTTACACAAAGTGTACGGCGTACAGATTGAAAATCCGGCAGAGAATATCATTCACGGTATTGGATCCAAACCGGTTCTCGCATTACTGCCTATCTGCTTCATCAATCCGGGTGATGTGCTTCTTACAACTGTTCCCGGATACCCCGTGTCCGCAACATATACAAAATATCTCGGCGGAAAAGTATTTAATCTTCCGCTTATCGAGTCAAATTCATTTTTGCCTGATCTGGATTCTATCCCGGCTGAGATTCTAAGAAGATCCAAAGTTCTTTATTTGAATTATCCCAATAATCCGACAGGCGCCGCAGCAACAAAAGAATTCTTTAAACATGCAGTCGATTTTGCTCATCGCAACGGTATCGTCATCGTACATGATGCCGCCTACAGCGCTTTAACCTACGATGGGTATAAACCATTAAGTTTTCTTTCTGTTGACGGGGCCATGGATGTCGGAATAGAAGTTCATTCATTATCAAAAGCTTTTAACATGACTGGATGGCGAATCGGTTTCGTATGCGGCAATCCGAAAGCCGTTAAAGCATATGCGACTGTCAAAGATAATACCGATTCAGGTCAATTCAGAGCTATCCAAAAAGCGGCTGTTCAGGCGTTCGCTCATCCGGAAATAACTCAATCGACTATTGATAAATATTCAAGAAGGTTCGATCTGCTTGTGCAGGCACTGCGCGAACTGGGATTCAAGGCAAATAAACCGAAAGGATCTTTCTATTGTTACGTGCATTCTCCGACAGGCACGGAAGACGGCAAACAATTCAAGACGGCAGCTGAGTTTTCCGACTTCCTGATACGATCGGTCCTCATTTCAACGGTTCCCTGGGACGATGCCGGGGCTTATATCAGATTCTCGGTCACATTTGAGGCAGATTCTGCTGAAAAAGAAAAGAAGGTTATTGAAGAAATGAAAAATAGAATGGAAAAATTAAAACTTAAATTTTAAATGAAGATCCAAATTCACAGGAGCAATTTTGATGCACTATTATAAATATCATGGTCTGGGCAACGATTATATTGTTATGGATCCAAAGAAGACTGATGTGAAATTAACTGCAGAAAATGTGAAACTCATATGCGACCGCAACTTCGGTATAGGATCGGACGGAGTATTATACGGACCGATTTTTGAAGGCAAGAACATATGCCTGAAAATCTATAATCCCGACGGAAGCATCGCTGAAAAAAGCGGCAACGGGGTTAGGATTTTTTCCAGATACCTCGTTGAATCAAAGTATGTGACTGAATCGGATTTTTCTTTTAAAACCGACGGCGGGATTGTCGAAATAAGCGTTCTAAAAGAAGATGCGTCATTGATAAAAGTCAATATGGGCGGTATAACTTTTACAAGTTCGAAAATTCCGGTTGGCGGGCCTGAAAGAGAAGTAATAGACGAGAAACTTACTATTGAAGGAAAAGATTATAATGTAACCTGCCTTTCAATTGGCAATCCCCATTGCGTTATTCCTATGAAAGAAATTTCAAAAGAAAAAGCAGTGGCAATAGGACCCCTGGTTGAAAACAATCCTTCCTTCCCAAACCGCATCAACGTGCAGTTCCTTAAGGTCATTGATAAAGAGAACATTCAGATCGAAATATGGGAAAGAGGCGCGGGATATACATTAGCTTCCGGAAGCAGCAGCTGCGCTGCTGCGTGTGCGGCAAATAAACTGGGTTTTGCCGGTAATAATATAACCGTTCATATGCCGGGCGGCAAAATTAAAGTGGAAATTATCGACGGTAAAATTTTTATGACGGGTCCCGTTGCCAGCGTTTCTGAGGGTAATTTTACAAAAGAATTTATTTCTTTGATATCAGGCGGTTAGCTGTATCGGCATTTGGAATTCACTTCCGTGTTTTTCCGGATAGATTTTCGCCGAGACGTGAAGATGTAAAACTATCGATGAATTCTCATGACATCCAATTTTTCTTGATTCTTATCTTAAAAAACATTAGAATTTACTTTAGCGAATCTTAGTAAAGCATTTTTAAAATTCGCTTTTTCAACTCTTCTTATAGGGACGCGAACGAAAACTTGGTGATACGAAGGCAATTGATGCCTGTATAGAACGCTGCGTGCAAAATGTCTCTCTTTTTTTGGGGGGAACAACATAAGTAGTTTTTTATGTTGTAATTTACTACGCGGCTTTTTTTATTATGATAATATAGTATCACGCGATGAAAAAAGAGTAATATGCTGGATACACTCCGAAAAGACGGAACAATAACTTCATGGCTTACACATTGTGAGGCCTCCGATGATGCACGTTTGTTAAGCGAGCTGCCGCTTAATAATCCGGAAGAGACTTGGTGTATCATTTTCAAAATTCTGCAGCGACCTGAATCTGAAACACATCTTACTGCCTTATCCGATTGTCTGAAAAAACTCATCATATACCACAGTGAAGAATTTATCGATTGTGTTGAAGCCCAGGCCATGCAAAATTCACGCTTCAAGGCATGCCTCTCGCGGATTCATTCATACCCCGAAACACGTATATCAGTGAAAATGCTGGAGCGTTTAAGAAATGCGACCGGATTCCCTATTGAACTTGTTGCGGCTTCTCCGGAAAGCCTGCCCGAACATGCACCGGATCTATCAGGAGCTCTTTATGCAACCCCGATTCCTCTGGGAACAATCGATGCCGGTTCATTTACGGAAAATGACATGGACCGTATCGCGCGCAGCTGGCTGAAATACCAGGAGACACTCTGGGCGTGGGAAAAAGTAAATAATATTGTAAAGGAAGAGTTTATTGAATACGCTTATAACGTAGTCAAAAGTCTGTATGAAAAGTCCTCTTCGGATATTCATTTAAGCTCCATCGGGGCTGGTCCGCTTGAAAGCCTGTTGAAGAAAAACGGCATATTCATTATGGACAGGATTGAACAACTCGCATCCACCGACAAACGCTTCAGAATTTGTTTAAGTTATATATGGCCCACAAATATTTCGATCGACTTGTGGAAAAGAATTCTGAGAGCTAGAGCCGACGAACCTCAACGAAAATAATAATCCGAACAATATAACTTTCTTTTCCGTTATCTCATCTTATCAGATAAACCGTCTTCCCAGCTGCTCCACCCCGAATTCATGCCATAGGGACATTCGCATGCAACAGCTTCCACCTGGCGGATTAAGCCCTTTTCCACTTTGAACAACTCTGCAATCTCCCATGTCCATGGCCGGATAACATTAATGGGAACAGCAGATCCATTGGCCAGTTTCACATTATGCACATTTCCGGCATGATCAAAAAAGACAAACGTAAATACGAGTCCCCTCTCTTCATCTATAACAACAAAACGCCTGTCGCGGATACGAGTCACAAATCTGAAGAAACCTGATTCAAACTGCTCCTTGCATCCGATAGCGCTGATATCGAAAGACGCCGGCGTCTTTGAAGGATTGTTGGTTGTTTGAGCGCCATTTTCCAGCCTGTTACAATCCGGGGTAAACGGATAAATGCCTTTGCCGTCGTTCTTTTCGAGCCCCGTAAAATACATGTTTGCTGTTTTAATAAGATCCTCCCGCGCAGCACGTTCGCCGGCAGGAATAGACTCCAGAAACACCCGGTGCGGAGCTGCAAGTCCTTCAAGCCTTAATGCACCGGCTGTATCCCGGGCTAATATCGATTCAATTTCTTCAATCACATCTCCCTTAATTTTTAAGCGAAGCGCCAGAATTGCCGGAACATTGTTTTCTCTGATTGTTCCGAAAAATCCGATCTGCCCCGACTGCGGATCAGCAATATAAAGTTTATAAGAACCCCTTGCGCTTGCAGTATTCCACAAACCATCTCCAATTCGCAGTCTCTGGCCGTTCTCAGTAAATTTTGCATTGTTTGCCAATGCAATACTTGCCGGGTTATGCGCAATTACCGCTTCAAGATACCGATCTACAGATTTCTCAAGATTTTCTCGCGTACAGGACGGATGCGTTTTCTGAGCTTCAACAGTAATACAAAAAATGATTATCAGAAAAAATGAAATAAGTGTTTTTTTCATCGTCTTAGTTCCTTCTTCCAATATAACTTGTCTATGCAATTATACCCGGCTGAAGTTTTAATAATCCTTTTACATTTACTCCAATGTATCGTTTGTAACATAAAAACTCAATATTATTGCCGCAGTAACTTTGGCTTGTTTTTGAAAGGAACTAAATCTATACTTACTATGGATTTATGAGGAGGACAAAATTATGCATCTTCTTCACAAAATGATACCGGCAAGTTTTAGGCCGTCCGTATTAAAAGCGGAGCAATTGATCAATGATGTTAAAAAAGTCACTTCACTCCTTAATAAAGCAGTCTCCAGGGCGGATAAAAACAAACCATTGCTGAAAAAAGTTTGGGATGACTTAACGACTCTTTTCCGCCTTTTAAAAGCTTATACTTCCGGCCAGTACCGTGATATCCCCTGGCGAACAATAATTTTGGCACTTGGAGCAGTAATATATTTTTTGAATCCCTTAGATCTTATTCCGGACATAATTCCATTTTTTGGATTTGTTGATGATTCTTCAGTAATAGGTTTTGTTATTTATTCGATATCAAACGATATACAGAAATTCCGAGAATGGGAAAAAAATAATTCAGCCGGTATATAGAAAACCGATTTCAGAGAAAGACATTTAATGACAATTGACGAGAGATTTTTAAGAATAATTCAGAAACGGTTCAATTATAGCGATGATGAAGTAAAGAAATTCGCCGATGATCCGCGGAATGAAGAATTACTGTCACTGCAGAAAAAATTATCTGAAAAGATAATTGTCCTTGAAGTAGTACGATCCAAGGGATGCAACAGCAATCATAATGTCGGGGACAAGTTTTATTTCGATGCATTTGGCAATCTATTAACCGGTCTTTGTCCGAAGAAAATTTGTTCGTATTCATTGAATTCAGCTTTAATGATGGTTTATACGGCAAATGAAATGCTTTATGCAGGTATAGATCCGAACACAATGAGATTTAAAAGATCGAGCTGTTTTGATGTCGGCATCAATTGCGGCGGATGGGGCAATATAGTTCTGGAGCTGTCTGTTAAAGACAAAAATTCAGTATTAAGAGATAATGAAAATTAGCAAATTCCATCTCTTTTAGACCGCTCGCTCATTATCTCTCAAGGCCGAATACCAGAAGTAATCTGAAATTCACAGGTTCCTGAACAGCCCAAACATTTCTTTGAGTGAGGTCGACCAGTTTGGATTTACCATCCGAAAGTTCAGTGTTTTTTTCCAATAGATATGCCAGAGGAAGCTGCATTACAGCAATTGTCTGCACAGGCCCAAAACCGTATGCAATTCCTATAGAACCGGTCATCCATGTTTCATTCTTATAATCATCCCGGGTGTGGGATACGTTAAAACCATAACTGCTGCTTCCGGCAGCGATTTCTGAACGGCCGTATTCTTTTGTTATAAAGCTGTACTTACGCATCAGCAGAAGAGAACCAAGCGCGGAAAGACGCCCGGTCAGGTTAATCGACATGCTTGCTTCGACTCCCGTTGCAAAAAAGAAATAATTCCCTTGAGAATAAGACTCCCACGACGGGCTAAAACCGCCGTCATAAGGAGAAGAGTTTCTTACAACATCCTTCTGAGTTGCACCTGTGGCATTGTTCCACCTTGGTGAAACATTTTCCATAGTCGTGTATGAAAATTCACATAGAATACCAAAATCAAAATAACTTTTCCCGAACTTATAATTCAGCCATGGATTTATCTCAATAGTAACTTCATTTTCTAAATCGCTGCTGAGCGGTTCACTGTCGCTGTCTCTATTAGTACTTATCGTATTGGTCTCATGATCTGCATACTGCACGAAGAACAGCAGTCCCATATCCACATCGCCTATTTTCCAGAATCGAATTTTTGAATAGGCTCTTATCATATCATTCGCGATTTCGTCTTCGTATCTGGGATCGGTAATGTACTGCCCGTTGAAATTTGCACCGGGTTCGGTCTCGGTTAAATTACTTCTCCAGTAATAATTCCTGCCGCTTTCACCGTTCCTTCTATAACGTATGCCGGACTTGTGACTGCCGTACTCATAGCTGAGCTGAAGATCAAGCTGATAACCTTGATACAAGGTATAATCATTCAGAAACCAAGCATCAAAATTCTGACTGAATTCTTCGTTAGGGTTTCGGAAAATATGCGAGCATCCTGTGGTAGTCCATCCCCATAGCAAATGATTAGAAACGACTTCGGTGCCGCGTCTGTTGAATTTTATCTGTGAGTCCGGCGCGTCGGTATTTTTATCCTGGTATTGAATTTTAAATCCGATTGGATTGCCAAAAAGGTAATTCGCATATATACACTGGACATCATAGTAACTTCTTGAAGCATTGGTATGCGCTATTACAGGTATTAATTCCAGCGTGTTGTCGTTTCTTACTATTCCTTCTGTTTCCAGCTCCAAATTTACTCTTACAGTTCCTAACTCCAGGTATACTCTTCCATATTCATTGAAATCCCATATTCCGCCGAAACTATATCTATCGTTGTATGCATAACCGGAAGTCTTCATATAAGAACGTATCGCATTAGGATCTCCAGTATAACCATCGGGTACAGAGAATTCAAAACTATTATAATTGCTGACATAAGTATCATTAGGGCGTTCATTAATATCCGTTACGTTACCCTGCCAGGGAAGCGTCTGGGGATATATATATCCGAACACCGCTTTCTTCGGCCATTTTAATAAATCATGCGGGAATCCGAAAACTGTGAAATATGGATTGCTGCCGACTGTGAAATTCGGATTTGCTTTAAGGACTGTAATTGAAACAAATAACGATAATACAAAAAATAACTTCTTCATTGTTACTCCCGCTTTTTTATAAACCACGTATTTGACAGGCATTAAATTTAATTTTCTTTTGGTTAATCACAAAAGAATATTGAGAAATATTTACTATCATTTTAATAAGACCGCTTTTTAATCATTCTATTTACAAGGTTATTCTTAAAATATTTTAATTTAATCAATATATACAGCTTCATATCATAACTAATTGTTGCACATTTACCGGCTTTCTCCCCTACTTGTTTCTATCTCTAAAAAAAACTACACTTCAACCGGCATTGAACAGCAACTAAGCTTTTAATTCATGCCAAACAATATGGTATAAGGAATTAAGAGTGAAACAAAAATATTCAGTTTTATTTATGGTTTTTGCAGTCATTGCTGTAAACACACTGCGTGCACAAGACGGCTGGATTCAGACAGGAATAAATCCCCAGTATGGATACAGCTTATATTCAACCGGCACGGAAATTTATGCGGCAACAAAAGACGGCGTTTTTTCAACAGTTGAAGACGGTATGCCTTGGTTTTCAAGAGGTCTTGATACTAACGAAGTCTATAATGTTATTAAGACTGATAATTACATTTTAGCAGCGACACCAGGCGGAGTATACAGATCAAGTGACAACGGCACAAGCTGGCTTCCGACAAATGGACTTAACTACATTGGTATCACCGCATACAGCGGGCCGCGTATATTTGCACAAACCAGCTCCTATACTTTTGTGACATCACGTGGAGTCGGAGTTTTCAGATCCGGCAACGAAGGAGAAAACTGGCAGCAGGTATTTGTTGGAACTCGTGAATCATTCAGCGGAGATATAGGCGAATGGGCTACATGTATATTTACATTCAATGAAAATATTTTTATCGGCGTCGAAGCATCCTCCGCTCCAGTTATTTATTACTCTTCCGATAATGGTGATACCTGGACCGGTTTGCAGGGACAGTTTTTAAGAGGAGACGGAAGAGTTGACCAAATCAGGTCTATCTATAACGATAACGGCAGATTATTTGCCTGCTGTATGCTTGGAGTATACTTAAGCACAGATTCGGGTATGACATGGATTCCAAAATTCAGCAGCACTATCAACCAGGAAGGCCAGGTTGTAGGTTTATCGGGGTTTCGTGACCTGATCTCATATAATAATCGTCTTATAGCTGCAGTTGATTTTAACAGTATTCAAATTTCCGATGATGACGGGATGAACTGGACAGGCTTTAACGATGGTTTGGTTTCGGATTGGACTTTCGCTGCATTAACTATAAAACCTCCTTACCTGTGGGCATTGAGAGGATTCTTCGGTAATGTTTATCGCCGACAGCTTGCTGAAATTCCAACAGGTGTAGAAGAGTCTGAGAATTTTATTCCTGCCAGCTATTTACTTTACCAAAATTATCCAAATCCGTTTAATCCGAAAACAAAAATCAATTTTATTGTAAGGACGAATAATTATACGTCCTTACGAATTTATGACCTGCTCGGCCGGGAAGTTGCAACATTAGTCGATGGAATACTGCCGGCAGGCGAGCATACCATTGAATGGAATGCACAGAATTTTCCAAGCGGCGTATATTTTTATCGTTTACAGGCAAGAAACTTTACGGAAACCAGGAAAATGATAATATTGAAATAAAAGTTAAAAGTAATTTTTGAAATAACTGTCAACATTTAAAGGAGTAATGAATATGTTACAATTGCGATATATTCTGCTTATCACATTGCTTACAATATTTTCTGTTAGTGTGACTTATTCACAATGGGTGCAGATGGAGGGAATGCCAGACGTAAATGTCCGATGTCTCCTTTCAATTGACACAACAATTTTTACAGGGACAGATAATAACGGCGTTTGGCGTTCAACTGAAAACGGCTCTTGGACAGCAGTCAATACAGGACTCGCATCAACCTTTATCCTTTCTCTTGCTGAAAACGGCTCGTCCATTTTTGCAGGAACAAATAACGGCGTTTTTCTTTCAACCGATAAAAGCGACAGCTGGACAGGCATCAATAACGGTTTGACAGATATGTATATCCATGCTGTTTTATCAACAGGTTCACTTCTTTTTGCTGCTACAAATGACAGCGGAATTTTCATCAGTACTAATAACGGGACAGATTGGACATCTTCGAATAGCGGTTTGACAATTAAAACTATTACATGCCTGGCTGTCTGTCCAAATGGAACTGGAGGTTCGAATATTCTCGCCGGAACGTACGGCGAAGGTGTCTTCCTGTCAACAAACAATGGTGATAACTGGACAGCAGCGAAAAATGGACTGACAACAGGTTATGTCAGAAAGCTTCTTGCAGCTCCTAATGGAACAGGCGGCTCAAATATCTATGCCGGAACTTATGATGGCGGTATATTTCTATCCACAGATAATGGTTCAAACTGGACATCTATTAATAACGGTATAAATAATTATTCAATTTTATCTTTAGCAGCAAGCGATTTTAATATCTTTGCCGGAACCGACGGCGGTATTCTCCTGTCAACAGATTACGGCGCGAGCTGGATAGATGCCGGTACCGGTTTAACAGACCAGCATATTATAGCCGTTGCCGCGAACAACTCTTATGTTTACGCCGGAACTTTTAGTGCCGGTGTCTGGAAACGACCATTATCTGAAATGATAACACCCACTGCTGTCGCAAATAATAAAATATTATCAGAATTTCGTCTTGAACAGAACTATCCGAATCCGTTTAATCCGAAAACAAAAATTACATATTCCATTGTAGGGACACGGCATGCCGTGTCACTACGAATATATGATATGCTTGGGAGAGAAGTCGTTACGCTGGTCGACGGAGTAAAGAACGGCGGTTATCACTCGGTCGAATGGAATGCACAGAATTTGCCGAGTGGAATATATTTTTACCGGCTAAAAGCCGGTTCTTATATCGAAACAAAAAGAATGATTCTATTGAAATAACTGAAAGATAAAAATGAATATTGCTGTAATCGGAACTGGCGGTGTCGGCGGTTACTACGGCGGGAAATTAAGTCAATTACTCAAGACCGATAAAAATCTAAAAATATTTTTTATTGCAAGAGGAGAACATCTGGATGAAATAAAAAGAAACGGCCTGATTCTAGATACCGATGAGGGACAAAACGTATGCATACCAACGATGGCAACGGACGATATTTCTGAATTACCTGAATTGGATTTATGCTTTCTGTGTGTTAAAAGTTACGATCTTGAAAAAGTGTTACTTCAATTAAAGCCCAAAATTGCCGAATCAACAATAATATTGCCGTTATTAAACGGTGTTGATATGTATGAAAGGGTCAGATCTGTTATTCAAAATGGAGTCGTCTATCCTTCCTGTGTTTATATTGGAACGCATATTGAAAAACCCGGAAAAGTTACACAGCGCGGTGGTGCATGCATAATTCATTTGGGAAAAGATCCGAATAATGAATATTTGAATCCCGTTTTATTCGAAATATTTAAAAAAGCGAATATCCGGTATAAATGGACCGACAATCCATATACTGAAATATGGAGTAAATTCATTTTTATAGCTCCGCTAAGCCTGACAGCGGCAAATTATGACAAAACGATCGGCGAAGTGCTGGAATCCGTTGAATTAAGCAAATATGTAAAAGATATGATGATGGAGATACAGCAGTTAGCGATTAGAAAGGAAGTATTCCTGCCGCCTGCTATAATTGAAGATTCTTTTACACGGGCAAAAAAATTTTTGTACGAAACAAAAACTTCTTTTCAAAGAGATTACAAAAAGAAAGATAAACCCGACGAGCGGGATATTTTCGGAGGCACTATAATAAGGCTTGGCGAACAGCTGGGAATCAAAACAGAAACTACAAAGATGATATATAATTCTATCCAAAATAAAAAAACCATAATTCAAGTGAATTGAAAGAAGGAAAATTATGGAAAATCAAAAAAAATACGCTTTCGCAATTTTGCTCTTATTCTCTTTGTCGTTAACAGGATGTACGGATTATTATTCTAGTGTAAAAGACAATATAACCGTAAAGGACAGCCTGGCTCTGCATGGGTATTGTATTATTGCAGGCAAGATTATTGACGACGAAACCGACGAACCCGTCAGAGACGCAAATGTAGTAGTATATTCCAAGCCTGTTAGAGCTGTTACAGATCTATATGGACAGTTCGAGATACTCGATATCGATCCCGGCACATATACACTCCAGGTATTCAGCGTCGGTTATCTTCAGAGAGATATTCCGGATGTTACGGCAAAGCCGGACAGATTGATCAGGCTTGATATAAGACTTAAACCCAGACCCGATCGCAGGGAATAATTATTCGGTTATTTGAAACAAAAAAATATTTTCCCTGTACAAATAAAGACAAAAGAGAATTATCCACTTTATAGAAGGGATTTGCTATGGTTACAGAAAAAGACCTAAAGCTGGCAAAGACATGCTTAGAGTGCCCGGTTTGCAGGCGGGCAAGAAAAAAACAGAAGGGAGTATTTTTTTGGTTTGTGAAATCCATTGAGAGAAAAGTCTGCCCTGCGTGTCAGGCATATGAAAAAGTGTATGGAAAAAAGGCTCACGAGCCCGTCGGTTAGAATTCAGGCTCTCTTAAATCGGGAATCTTTAACCGCCGTTCATTTAATTTTATATCTTCCGTAGATCAATAACTACCATTGCATCCGACTCATTTTTCTTTATAAATATTCTGGGTATTGGATTTCACTCCATAAACATTGTTTTTCGCATAAAATCAGGCAAAATTGATGAAGTTTTCTCTTGACAATATGATATTAATATGATATCATTGTAATATCATTTTTTATAGGAGGATAAGATGCAAAAAATTACAGAAACAAAAGCGTTTAAGATGAACGGATATTTTGCGTTTTCAATTCTTTTCATGTTAGTAATAATAGATATATATCTGGTTTATTCAATCGCAGTTGGAAGAAATCTCCAGATTTTATGGTTCCTAATACCGATGCTATTATTGACGGTCTTATTGAGTGCCGGATTTCTTATTGTTCAGCCGAACGAAGCCCGGGTTCTTTTGCTTTTCGGAAAATACATAGGTTCAATTCGTCAGGATGGTCTCTGGTGGACAAATCCGTTTACAATCAAACGGCATATTTCCCTGCGCATTCACAATTTTAACAGTGAAAAAATAAAAGTAAACGATTCGCATGGCAATCCTATTGAAATCGCATCCGTTGTTGTTTGGTATGTTGTGGATTCAGCACGGGCTTTGTTCGATGTTCAGCATTACGAACAGTTCATTGCCATTCAAAGCGAGACGGCCATACGTGCACTTGCAAGCGAGTTCCCGTACGATTCACAGGATGAAGTTTGTGCTTCGCTGCGCGGCAATCCGCAGGAAGTTGCAGATAATCTCAAGCAGCAGCTTCAGAATCGCCTGCAGGTTGCGGGCGTAGAAGTGGTTGAATCACGCTTAACGCATCTTGCCTATGCGCCGGAAATTGCACAAGCTATGCTGCGCCGCCAGCAAGCCCAGGCAATTATTGCGGCACGCCAGAAAATTGTCGAAGGTGCCGTTGGAATGGTTCAGCAGGCGCTCAATTTATTAAGCGAACAAAATATTGTTCAATTGGATGAAGAAAAGAAAGCCACTATGGTCAATAATCTGATGGTCGCGCTCGTATCAGAATCCGAGGCACAGCCGATCATCAATACCGGAACATTGTATTAATGAGCGAAAAGAAAAAATTCCTGCTTCGTCTCGATGATGCGCTTCATGCTTCGCTCGAGAAATGGGCAGCGGATGATCTGCGCAGCGTCAACGCACAGATAGAATTCTTATTGACAGAAGCTGTAAAAAAAGCAGGCAGGTTAAGACCGAAAGTCTCTTCAGATAACAAAGAAGAGACTTCGGTGTGATAACTATTTAATGCACCACCGAGTAATATTATGCGATCGATAATTTCATATCGCGACTATACACTTTCTTTGCAACAGCCAAGTGCCTGGAAAGCATTTTATGAAGTCCGTTTCGGAGACGAAATTCTCGGAACAATTAATATTCATAGAAAGCTTAACAGGCATACAGTGGCAATTTCTGCAGATGGTACCTGGATTTTCGAATACTATGGTCTGGTTAATCCAAAAATATTCGCAAAAGATCAAAACAATGACATTATTGCTGAATACATACCCAGACCGCTCAATAACCGAGGCGCCATAAGAATTGCAGAGCAAGAACTTGAAATTAAATTAGGCATTCTTAAAAACACGTTTGATTTATATTTAAAAAATGATATTCATGCAATTCATTTTGAATACAGGGGTTTATTGCGCTTTCAATCTGATATCAATATCTATCGTGCTTCCAGCAATATCAAACAGCTGCCTTTAGTATTCTTTTTCTGTTGTTTTATTCTTCTTACAAACCGGCGCAAATCCGCCAAATAATGAGGTTATATTCGTTTTTCTCCTATCCATTATTTAAAGATTTTTCTTATCTTTTTATCCATAATGATAGAATTATTTTTTTCAGACAAGTTCATATTAGGAGATATTTTCATGAAATCCCTTCCATATTTCTTTCTGATGTTTTTCTGCGTTACAATTATGATTGCACAGCAGTCTGAGAATAAAAATGAATCCGGCAATCCATTCTTTTCCGAATACAAAACACCGTTCCAAACGCCCCCGTTTGATCTTATAAAACCGGAGCATTTCAAGCCGGCATATATGAAAGGCATGGAGGAAGAAAGGAATCAGGTTGATGCTATTGTTAATAATTCTGAACCGGCTTCTTTCAATAATACAATTCTTGCGCTTGAAAGGAACGGTGA
>JAFGLB010000065.1 GCA_016928255.1 Bacteroidota bacterium | reverse complement strand
TTCGCCTGTTGCAGCTCCGTCCATATTTGCATGCTGGTGAACTATATCCGTTCCGATCGCAGCATGCACTGTAACCGGAATGCCGAGTTTATAGCAGTTAGCAAGAATGCTCTGGGTAGAAAATCGGCCTTTCTTTTCTATTATTTTTTTAGCGAGGGTCTCGCCGTAACCGGCATCTGCATCTTTCATTCCCATCGACAGCGATATATTGATAAAGTCGCCCGTTTCTTTTGACATTCCGAAAGTTCCATCCATCAGATTGTGCGCCACATCTTCCGAAGTCTTTCCCCACATTGCCGTCTCAATATCATGAATGGATGCCGCGCTGTTCATAGCGACGTGAGTAATAACTCCCCGCTTCAGCAGATCGATTATAAGAGGGGAGAGACCTACCTTAACAACATGGGCTCCCATCATAAGGATTACGGGTTTATTCTTTTTGCGGGATTTTACGATATCGTTCACAATACTGCGCAGTTCATTGCCGGCAAGTATCCTCGGGAGCGAATTTATGAAATCCCTAAAGCTTGCCTTCTTTGGATCGATCGGCAGTGCGAAATCTTTCGGCGTAACCTTGCTTTTTCGGTCCTTTATGGAAATAGTTTTTATGCCCCTGATTTCTATTTGCTTGAATTTAGCCATTTGAAACCTGACTACTCCACTTTTGCTTTTATTGGCCCGTTGATACCGGAATATTCGCGTAATTCCGCATCGATGGATCCGATTATAACTTCAGTGCTGACCTTAACTGGAATTTTCCGCTCATCGTTTGTCAGCCATACTATTATCTGGCCTTCGCTTTTAAACAATCCGCCTTCTTTCATAACAGGCTCAACCATTATACAATCGAATGTTCCCGCATCGACTTCAATGCGCTGGTTCCCTAAAAATTTCACTGTAAGTTCGTATGTTGAATCTTTATAGAAATTCTTCAGGTAGAACCTGTCCCCTGGCCGCCATCCTGCAAAATCCATCGTCCGTACATAATAAAAAGCCGAAACCGCATCGTGAACATAAGGTGGAATCGGATAACTGCCGTTTTTTGTTACAGCTATATTATTGAGCTGATCAAACTCAGCCGTAAAATCCCGTTTATGTTTTCCTTCGCGCAGGCGCTGTGTAAAACGCCATGGGAATATCCCTTTTTTATCCAGCATAGTTTCGTAAAGATCGTCTACTTTATAGAAGAAGGAAAAAGTGGATGTGGTCCCGACCGTAAAGTGCACCTTATAGCATGGATTCCCGAGGACTGTATCGATCCCGGGAATGGAAAATACTGCTTCACCCGCTGTAATAAAACTGTAGCCGACATCATACACAAGCCTTTCTCCGACGTCGAAAGCGATCTGGTTTATATTACGCAGACTGTCGATTCTTTCAGAAATATTAAGGCTGTCGATTTGATTAGAATTACTAAGGCTGTCTGCGGATGTTACTGCAGCTGTATTATCTGCAAGAGATGTATGTGCAGTAGCAATAAAAAGAAAAGCCATGCATATAACCAGGTTTATTCTCATTAATAATGCTCCAATAGTAAAAATCTGTTTATTTCTGTTCTCTAGTTACACCGAATCAGTTTTATTTTTGCATCTACGACCTGATCGACTGAAATCTGATCCATGCAGTCACTGCCCCGGCAGCTGCCGCCTTTACAGCGCGGACATAAAGCCGGATCGGGAACAAAAATTATTTTCTTGTCTGTCATCGGCCCCCAGCGTTTTTCGCTCATTACACGAACCGGAGGATAGAATCCGATTACCGGTGTTCCGACCGCTGCCGCTATATGCAGGGGTCCTGTTGAATTGGCTATAAATAATTTCGCTGTCTGTATAAATGCTGCAAATTCTTTCAAGTTAAGCCGGCTGATAAACGGCTTAACATTGCTGCCTGCCTCTAGCGCCGTGCGGTTTACTAAAACTTCTTCATTTAGGCCGCCTGTAATTACGACTTTATATCCCGATTTTGCCAGTTCGCCAGCAAGCCGGGCGAAACGCTCGGGTTTCCAATCGCGTGCTGAACGCCCGCTTCCCGGATGCAATAGAATCATATTATCTGTTTCGGAAATTCCAAGCGACTGCCGGATATCCGAAGCTGTTCTTTTTTCATGCTGTGATATACTGATTTTCGCTTCAGGTATATGAGATATTTTAATTCCCAGTCCCTGTAAAAGCGAAAGATTATATTCAGCTTCATGCTTTTCAACAGTCTTGCGATGCTCGTATATTCTTTTATTGAAAAGAAACGAATACCATCTGTAACCGGTTCCGATGCGAAGCGGGATTCCAGCGAGTTTCAGCAGCAAGGCAATTCTGAAACGCGGGTATGCAATTACAGCCGCATCAAAATGTGCATTCCGGATTTCTTTTAACATCTCAAAGAACGGTTTTAATTTTCCATCCGTGTCATACAACAGAATACCGGCTGTATCCTCAACCAGAGAGCTGGTATAACTGCTTAACATCATTGTTACTTGTGCGTTCGGGAAATTGGATTTAAGCGCTTCAACTGCCGGAAGTGTAAGAATTACATCTCCAATACGGTCTGTCCGAACGACTAAGATGCTTTCGATATTATTCCGCTCCAGCTGTTTTCAATTAATTGTTAAATATACGGAGAGGTGTATGGATAAGCAAGGATACAGAATGCGCGATATGGTCGAGATTGCGGGAATTTTGCTGCTTTTTAGATTTCTAAACGCTTCTGCTCAAGTTTATTATACTGGCCCCTTGTTATAAAAATTCTTACATGAAAGGGATCGGATAATTCCTGTACCGCAAGTTTGTCCCTGTGGTCGAAATTCCAGTTCAGAATTTTTTGTGTTCTTATATCCAGATCAATATAATGTCTCGTATTCTTATCTTCTTTTTTCCTCATAAAAAATCCTATTGTATGAATTTCAGATTTTTCAAAAACGATTTGATATCGCGGAATGCTTTTGCTTCGGTTTCTTTGTCGGGGCGGGGCCATCCATCATCCGGCTGACCGGAAGGTGTGAACATGTGTCCGACACCTTTATATACATATAAATAAGATTTATTGCCGTATTTGAGCATGTTGTTATGGAATAATTCCGATTGTTCAAGCGGAGTTACAGTATCGTTCTCGCCGGTAACAATTATTGAAGGCGGCATGTTTTCCTTTATATGTTCCGCAGGCGAATAATCAAAAGGTTCTGCCTTCCCGAGCAGTAATCTCTTAAACCATTCGTCTTTAACAACCGATACCGCAGGTGAGTGCAGAATTAACGCATCCGGAATGCTGGAGATACTTGAGTCGGGATTATGAGACGGGAAGACCGCAGTACAGGCCGCAAGATGAGCACCGGCGGACCATCCGTAAGCAACTATACTGTTTTTGCTGATTTTTAATTCATCGGAATTCTTACGCATCCATAAAATAACATCGCGCGTATCTTCCATGGCGTCTATCGGTGTGATGCTTTTCCGGTCTGATAGCCGGTATTGTGCAGCGACTGCAACCATGCCCATCTTTGCATATTTTTCAGCACGTTCGAAAGTCCACGACGGCTCTCCGAGTGCCCAGCCGCCTCCATGAAATATTACTATCGCAGGATTTGAATTATTTATTTTTTCCTGCGGGGGGAAGAATATGTAAACCTTTAAACTATCCGCTCCGGCTGTCTTGTAAGTATAAACAACCGGATTGATTTTATCTGTACTGCACCCGGCGTTTGTGCAACAATATAATAGAACAGCTAGAAAGAGGATTGAAAATTTCATATTTGGTTCCATTTCATATTCTTAATTCATTATTCATCATTCATCATTCATCATTCTTAATTCTCAAGTCTGCAATCTTAACAGTCTGCCTGCCGGCTATTTTTTATTTATAACATATTTGTCAAGTTTGTCTAAATACCTTTCGTCCGACATGCCTGTCCGATTAAACATGATCACACTCCCAATTCCTGATTCCGGATAAATTCTTATTTCACAATAATAACCGCCGCCCCCGCCGGCGTGTGCAAAATATTTAATGCCATTCAATTGTCCGCAAAACCAGGATAAACACATCCCAGTCGCCTTGTTATTGCTTGTATAATTTTCTGTAAAAAGCAGTTTTTTGTAATCATCTGTTATTAGTCTGCAATTGGGCTTTAAGAGCTCCTGAATATAATTGGCAAAAGCATTTGAAGTTCCGATTAGCCCCCCGTACGAAGCGCCGTTTGCATAACTGTTTTTAAATGAATTCCATTTCCCTTCCGTTGTATCCACATACTTTGACTTGTCTATAAGCAACCCCAAAATAATGTTTGCGAAGCTGTATTTTTTTTGATAACCTTTTGCGTGCTGATTAATATCGGCTATTGTAAAATCTAATTCGTTCGGGTTTATTTTTAAAGGGGTCAAAATATTTTTATGAATATAATCCTCATAGCTTAATCCTGAAACCTTCTCTATGACTTGTCCAAGCAATACATAGCTGAGGTTTGAATAAGCATATTTTTCATTTGGTTTTGATCTTGTCTTGTTGTATTTGATAAAGATTTGGCGAAAAAAAATATTCCTGTCGAACGATTTATGCTGGTCTGCTAAATGTATCCAACTTAAAGGAATAGGATTTGGAATACCGGCGGAATGTGCCATCAGATGCCGAATTGTAATTTCTGACGAGTAGGGAAATTCGGGTAAATATATTTTTACAGGCTGTTCAATATCTATTTTATTCTGCTCTGCTAACTGCAGAATTGATAAAGCCGTAAAAGTTTTTGTTACAGAATACGCGTTGTAAGTCGTGTTTTCTGAGGTCTTTTGTTTATTCTTTATATCAGAAAGGCCAAATTGAAATCTATGAATAACGGTGTCTTTATTGAAAATAACATATTGAACGGAAGGCGTTTTATTTGCCTCGACTTGTTCAATTAAAATGTTTTCGATTTCATTCATAGTAGTTATTGTAGTTTGTGAACTGCATGAACTTAAAAAAACAATTGTTAGTAATTAGGTTTTTATCGTTTTCAAAGCATGCAAGTAACGGTCGCATAACTATTTCATAACAGCACTCGAGTGCACCCATGTAAACGGTTTTCGTTTTAGTAAAAGCATGCTGTTTCGTTTGCAACAATATACATTTCCCTTTTCTTCATGGCAAACGCAATGGAGCGAACTATTTAAATCTTCAATCTTCATTCTATCTTCATAAGCGACATGGTGTGTGTTGTTATATAACGTTCATCATCATTGATTTATTTAGCGGATTTCTTCATTTCAACTTTGTAAGTTCCTTTCTTAAAAACACCATCCTTGATGAGCTGCTTGACTGTTTTACCACAGAAAGAATTAATTACAGTATTATGATTTGCATAGGCGTTGCCGCTTGTGAACGCACTTGCTATCCAGGCATTTTGCCCGTTGGAAACGTCGAATAACTTTGCATCGAATTTTGCCCAGGGTTTGGAGACGGTATATCCACCGTAATTTGTTGTTCTTGTCTCTTCACTATATGTGGTGGTTTTGCCGTGTACGCTCACACTTCCTTCTGTTTTTGTTGAAGAACCTGTTTGTGGGATGTATACTTGTTCGGTCCCAGTTTCACCAACGTCAATTAAGATGTATGAATCGATCTTATTCTGAATGAGTAAATCAATTTTCTCTTGTTCTGTAAATTCTCGTGTCGGTGGAAAGAGATTTATACCCTCCAATGCAAAGATGCCATTGTCTCTAAATTCTTGAACTAATCGTGATTCGATCTGTTGTCGCCACTGGAGATCTGAAAGGTTAGCAATGATAAGGACTCGAGTGAAATTGGTTGTTTTGTAGTCAGGATCGATGAAGGAAGTTATGTTTGTGGAAGCACAACCAAAAAATCCAATAAGTAGGCTAGTGTAAAGAATTAGAATTATGATTTTCATATTGACCTCTGATTGTTTGGGTGCTTTATACCTAATATCATGCAAAAGTACGCAATCCATAAAATTAATTTTTGTATATCATATCTATAATTATTCCTATTGCTATTGTTGTAAATGTAAACATAATCATACCTAATATGTATGCAAAAGATGCTTTTACATAGCTTATTACTTTTGCCTTGTCAAAAAATTGTCCAATTGCCCAAGAACTATAAACTAAAGCTATAATAGTAGAGATTTGCATCAGTTGAATTTTTGTGATTCCTTCGATAGCTGCAAATAAGGCAAATATTAGCATTTCTATACCCATTACGAAGCACAGAAGAATCAGAATTTCAAAAATATTGTATTTGTATTTTCTGAAAAATATTTTTGTCCAAAGTGCAATGAATATTCCCATGATTATATTTGAATATCCATAATGTTCTTGAATCCATTTGAATATTAGTGTTGCAGATGTCGTTTTTGTGTTCTCATATTTAACGTAACCATCTTCGATATGAAAAAAATTAACAATTAAAGTATATACCAGCGAAGTTACAATAATGAAAATTATGGGTTTTACAAGTTTGTTCCTGTTTTCAGAAATAAACTCTTTAATATTCTGTCCTGGCCTTATCAACAACTCCTTTATTGTATATAAAATTCCTTTGTCAAAATGCAAAACATGTTCAATTTCGTGTTGAATAAAATGACCGTCAATTCTTTTGAGTTTTGCAGGTTGTCCGCAATTTGGACAATAATTATGGTTTACTCTGGTGTTACAATTATTGCAATTCATATTTATTGTTTATCCAATTTGAAGTGTAGGTGGTTTCGTAATAGCAGCTAACTATTTCATAACAGCACTCGAGTGCACCCATGTAAACGGTTTTTAACGTTTGGCAAAAGCACGCATTATCATTGTCAGCAAACGTTTTATTTTTCAGAAACCTTGAATATGATATATCTTATCCCAACTTTGATAAACAGAGAAGTATAATTCCTTTGAATTTGGTAAATATATGACCGACCATGTCGTTCCATCTTGTGAAACATCCTTAAGGATTTGCATCCCTTCAGTCCAATTAATATTACCATTAGTTTTATCAAGCAACGCTGAAATAGTATCATATCGCCGGCACTTTTCCCGCAGCCGTGCATCAGGAACATGGTAGATCATTTTGTTAGTCATTACCTGCCACTTTTTATCCGGATAAGTCTTCTTCCATTCATTATCCTGAAATTCCAGAATAACTGACTTGCCATAGGCATCACTGATTAAAAAATGACAATTAATTTCAGTTGGAGTAATATCAAATGGAATATAATCCTCGATCAATTTAATCACTTCATCGACAGATTTTGAATGATCAAGAAGCTTGCGAACAATATAGCCTATAAACAATGATTCTTTCCCTTCTTCAGGAGATACTTCGACCGAATTGATACCTGTTACCATGGCGCATAAACCATGCTCATTCATTCCATCATAGGCATAGAAGGGCGCAACCAGCAATTTTTTACCAAACGGAGTTTTTGCCATATCTTCCAAATCAATGTTCAGAGGAAAACCCATATCAATTGCTCTTAAAAAAGAAATAGATGCATAACCATTATCGGGTTTATAAAAACTAACTATTATTGAACCCACGTTCTGGTTATCCCAGTTTCGTCCTATAACAACTCCATTTTCTGTTGTTGTAGAAAATATGCTGCAAAAGCGCCAGGTTTGTTCAATCCAGGGATGATCAATTAATTTTTGGTTTTCCTTTTGGAACAGTTCATCAAGGCTTCCATAATGAGTCATCAAATAAAGTCCGCCTGTTGCATACTGTTCGCTTATATCTCGAACTTTTACAATACTCTTAAGGATTTTCTCATGGTTGCTGTCGGTTCCCTGAATTTTAGCAAAATTTATATCAATAATTTGTCCTTGGGCGGATGCAGATACCACAAAAATAAAAAATAAAAAAGTTGATCCTGCTAATTCAAATAGTTTTTTCATAATCATTCATTTCTGAAATCTAATAACTTTACGCTCAACATTAGCTTAAAGTTACAGGATCTTCTAAAAATGTTTGCTACTGTATCAATAGGCGAAACGTTAGACTTCAATATGTTAAAATTAAAACTCATTTTTATGCGTGTTAGGCGAAGAAACGTTAATATAGTCAGCAGGAAAAGTCACCTGATGAGTGCCAATCTGTGCCTTCGAGATTAACAGAGCAACCCGCTGCTTTCAATCTATTGGCGAGATCTTGGCGTTTGTCGATGTCATTTGTCATCCTGACTGTATGACGACCAAGAATGTCGCTGAATGGTCTCAAAGTGCCCAACTGGACGAACACTGTTCTCTCAGGGTGTCTACCCATTGCCATACCACCTTCGAATAGGACATTTGGGCGGGCTTGACCCGTTAGCACCTTTTCGTAGGGTTCATCGGAATCGGCGATGAACACGTCCTTCAACTTAGCCTCGTCGTCCGGGCTCAAGATAACGATGACTGCTTGAGCTTGGGTAAAAGCAGTCTCCAGAATTTCGCCAATAAATGGTGAGGCTTTTCCAGTTATGAGGAGGAGCTTGCTCCACTCGAGTGGTGAAAGACCAATGGATCGGAGGAAATCAAACATCGATTTTCTGAGCTTCTCGTTCCTGCCATGAACAACAAATACTGTAGAGGAATCCACTGGGCCTTCCTTCCTAGCGTTAACATCAGCACCAGGCTCAGCGAAGTTTATTTCTTGGATCGCTTGAAAGAAATGGTCAAGAAAATCTTGATTCAAGGTATAGATGCTGTCGGTCAGATGTCTCTCATATAAATACGTCTGCCTTACATAGTTGGCACCCTTTTCGGCGATTGACTTGTATATATGGTAACTCAAGGAATGAGATTCATCTGTGTTAATAGGCATCTCCCAATTTTGTTCCTTAGGCCAATCAGACCATTTGGCTATGCGGTCGGATTCGAGTTGCTTGAGTTTGGGATTATCAGCGGATACGCGGGATTGTAGGTACTTAAAAAATTGAGAGACATTAGCTTGGAGAGTTCGTGTGGTTGCAGAACTTACTTTCGAAAGACGAGCTTGGACTTGTTCGATATCGAGTTTCATTGTTACTCCCTCATAATAGATGCGTTATTTTGCCTAATGTCAGTAAAAACGCAATATTGTCCCGCTTTGCGGGATTAACTGTATTTTTTTTAATCCAATATTTTTCTTTGAAATTCGGCATAGCAAGTAATTAATGCAATCCCCTTAGATTAAAAAGCGAATCCCCTGTAGTAACGGCAGGATGGGAACGGCTTGTTTAAAATTTAAATGATTCGGGGGAGAGAAGCAAATAGAGTCGATGAGTAGTTGAGTCTATGAGTCGATGAGTTATAAGTCTATAAGTTATTGAGTTGTTGTGTAAAAGTAATTATATGTCTATAAATCTCAATATCTTAACCTCTTATTATCGTATTCTCTCAAATTCTCTTTTTTCTATTTGCCTCTGCCCAAAACCTTTCCGATATTATTTCCACTTAACTTAATATTATCGTTCGGGATTACGAAGCGATTTCCTATCAGTTTACACAGACTTTTTTTACGAGCCACAAACCTTCGCAAAGCACTGAAACCCGCATGCACTATACCATGTGTTTACTGCCGCTAATTATTAATTTTCAGTTCATTAAGTTTCTTGTTAATTTGAATACTATCAAATTCTGATTCTGCAAATGATTGTATCCAGGTGCAATTTATAAATCTTGATTCTTTAATATTCCTTTCAGCTGGAAATAGATTTAATTCTCCACATTTATTGCATTTCACAACCGTCCAATATTCTGGGATATTTTCTTCAATCCTTGTAATTGCTTTAGTCAAGGTATCTTGACATTTTGTACATTGAATCATCATCGATTCAATTATTTCGGAGTCTTCTTTGTTGAATATTTTCCTGAGTTTAACTATCAATCTACCGTATAGCCAAATATTCAAATCCTCATTAAAATCAATCCTTAATATTTTAGATATTTCGTTGAATTTGTCAGCTATAAATTCCCGCCCCTCTGTATCATAATCAAGTTTATTAAAACGTTTAAGACCACGATTCAAGATATTTTTTAATTCACTATCGGTTAAATCTTTGTTCTCAAGTGCAACCAAATCACTCAAACATTCATTTAAAAGTCCATCCATATTATCACTCATAGATTTCGCCGATGGTATCAAACCGCGAGCATCCCAATCTTTATCAGTGAATTTATATGTATTCTTTAAAGAATCTAATTGGGCAATCTGGTCTTTGGTCATTGTAATTTTCATATCTCTATGGTGACAGGATAAAAGTGTCACAACAAATGTAAATATCAATATTTCTCTGATGCGCATGATGTCTTTTTTTATGGTTGTCAACGTGTGCACAAACAATGAAGTCCCGTTTATTGCTATCAACAATAAATTTATTTGTAATAAACGGGATTGAGCTATAATAATATATCATAATGAAGCGTCGTTGTTTGTGCTGTTATGTGAAGTGTGCCGCAAATAAATACTTGATATTATCATAATTAAGTACTAATTTATATCAACATTAATTAAGGAACAAATCGATGCCAGTGATCAAATCTATTTCAAGTATGCGCAACAGAACCCGGGAAATTGCTGCAATATGCCATGAACAAGATGAACCCGTGTACCTTACAACAAACGGGGAAGGCGACCTTGTTGTTATGAGTATTAGTCATTATGAACGCTTGAAAGCACAAGTTGAACTCTTTGAAAAACTCGGTGTTGCGCAGTCTCAATCTGCCGCAGGGAAAAAGGGAATAAGCCATACACAAATGATGGCTAAACTTCGACAGAGAGTTCATGCCCAATAAATATACACTTCGCTATCTTCCAATAGCTCAAGAGGATATCCTTTCTATTTACGATTGGATTACCCAAGATAGCCATAATAGAGCGATTAAATTTGTTGATAAACTTGATGAACGCATTGGTTTATTAGAAACACATCCGAAACTTGGTCGAGAACCACGGCACCCGAAATTACGGGAATATGGATATAGAGTACTAATCATTGAATCTTATCTGGTTTTCTATGTAATACATGAAAAGACAATAGAGATACATCGTGTTATTCATGGCTCTAGAAATCTCGACGATATTGTTTAATCATTCCTTTTTTAATTAATTGTAGTTGCGGCACATTTTCACATAACGGTCAGCGGTTCATGACGTTTTTGGCGAAGCCAAAAATGTGCCGCAGAAAAGCCGGGCACGACAATCCTACCAAGGAGCACCCGGCTTTTCAAGTCCGTAGGTCCCGAACAGGGACCGGAGCGTGCAACAGGCTGTTAGGTGAAGTGAATTGGATTATTGAAAAGATCAAGATTTTTCATTGGCCAAATCATTAAGAGTATTGCCGGAAATTCGAAATACTGTCCAATCAGACATTGGTTTAGCACCAATTTTTGTATAAAAATCAATGGATGACTGATTCCAATCTAAACACCACCATTCAAGTCTGCCACAATTACGATCTATTGCGATTTTTGCTAAATGCTTTAGTAACGCTTTACCAATACCAAAACCTCGATATTGCTCTAATACAAACAAATCCTCTATGTAAATCCCTGGTTTACCCAAAAATGTAGAAAAATTGTGAAAGAAGAGTGCAAAACCAATTGGAGTGGTATCATTTTCTGCAAATATTACTTCAGCTATTTTGTTTACAAAAATAGATTCATATAAGGTCTCTTCAGTAGCCGTAACCTCATCAATCATATTTTCATATATAGCCAATTGCTTAATGAAATATAGAATCATCGAAATATCTTGGGGCACGGCGAACCGTAATTTAAGGTTGATCTCATTATTAGCATTCATATTACCTTCAATTAAAATATAGTGAATAACCTTCCAATTCATTTCACCTAACGGTTGGCAATATGGCAAGTGGCGGTTTGCGGAGCGCGTTCGTATCCACCGAGACGAAAGATTGATGCGGGTGATGACCTTCGCATACCACTGAAACCCTTATTGGCTATACCGCGTGTTACCTGCCGTTTTTTATTATATCTCTAGTTTCTATATCACTATCAAATTTAATCTCATTTTTCATTTTATCAGATATTACATTGTTTTCTATAAGCAATCTGACAATATCGTTTCTGTGGATGCCACAATTCATTTTATTGTATAAAGCTTCAAGTGGTTCTTTACACTCTTTAGTTTTATTTGCTTCAAATATGTCAACATAGCTTCTGGCCAAATTTTCAATTATATGTTCGTTTTTAAATTTTTGAACAATGTTAGTGAGTAATTTATAATCACCTGTCTGATAATTTGATGTTAAAATCTCAACAAATTGATATGGCTTTTTTGAGCAATCTAATTTATCTAAACCAAATTGACGAATTTTATCACTTTTTAAAAATTTTAGAGATGAGACCGCAAACTCATTTATACGTGTTTTATAATCAGGTTTTTTCAATGCAAGATTTAATATAAAATCAGAATCAAGCGGAAATTTATAATACGTAAAAACGAACAATAACTTTTCTTTAAGCTTTTTGTCCTTTTCCTTTACTAATCGTTGTGCTATTGTTTTTATCTCGGATTCTGTCAAGTCATGTCTGCGCCTAAATGATAGGTATGGATTACTATTGAGCACTTCGTCAATTATGTCTTTAAATTTTATCGGTTTTGGTTTATGTTCTTCTTGACATGCTTTAGTACGTTTAACATTTTCGAGATAAATGTGTATATGCTCGTTTTCTTTAGCAAGGTTTTCAAGAACTTTATTTACATCCAAATCGGGATTCTTTTCTTGAAAGTATCTTATAATCCAATCGTCCTGCCAATCATCAGGGTTTTGCACTATAAATTTACCAAATTTTTTAGCGATGAATAAAAGTCCTTGAAGACCGTCAAGTTCCAATATTTCTGAATAGCCAACCCAATCAGAGCCTTCAATCGGATTGTTACAAAACCTATCATAAATTGCCTGTCTCATTTCTTGGTCGCCTTGCTGGGCAAAAAGCTTTGCAAGGTCAAATAAATGGGTCAAACTCCAAGTGTCTTCTTGTTCTGCTGCAAGTCCGTTAAGTATTGCTTTTCTGATTTTATCTTTTTTGTCTGAAAGTGAATACAAATCAAAAATGTATTGTGCTCTGCTTGGTTCTGATTGTCCATCATATGCATAATTTCTCAATGCACCTTTAATAACATAATTTGAGAAGTCAATTGATGGATTTTCTTTTGCTATCAAATACGCTTCTCCAGTCCCACGTTTCAATGAGTCAAAAATCTTTTTTTTATCTCTGTAGTTGTCGTCATTGTGTCTTAAAATGGCAGGTAACGTGGCGCGGGAACAACGCAGTGCGTGCGAACACGAGCGTTGTTTGCGAAGTGCTCGCAAACGCACGAATTGCGTTGGTTCCCGAAGTTGCGCGCCGTGCGCGAAGCGAACGGATCTTTCGCGCAACGAGGGCGATAGCCCGCGCCACGTTGCGACGCCGCGATGCACGAAGTGCTGAGCGTATGGCGTCGCAACATCCGTAAAGACGCAATATTGCGTCTTTATTTCTTTTAGATAAATCCAATATTTTTTCTTGGAATTCGGCATAGCAAGTAATTAATGCAGACCCCTTAGATCAAAAAGCGAATCCCCTGTAGTAATGGCAGGATGGGAACGGCTTGTTTAAAATTTAAATGATTCGGGGGAGAGAAGCAAGGATGTGCGTAAAATCCAAACTCGTAGAGTCTGGCACCTCGCCGGACATTTTTTACCATGAATCATACGGCTATTTAACACGAAACCCTTTGGGTTTTATGTTTTTAACAGCCGTCGAATTTATTCGACGGTTATAGGATTATTTGTGTTTACCAATAGATATCCTATCCGTACTGTACCCGGCGCTAGTACAGCAATATAATAGAACAAACAAAAAAAAGGATGGAATGTTTCATAAACCCAAAACGTGCAATAAGGAATCGATACTACCATAAGTGAAAGGGAAATAGTATTTTAAGGGAAAAAGGGAAACACCAAAGTGGAAAACAATATTGCATATGAATATAGTGACCGTGCGATAACACCTTGGGGCGGTCTTCGGTGGATGAAGGAATTGAGTCGATTCTTTCACAAATTTACGTGGCGGCGTAATACAGAAGTCTTTGTTCCATTGCAGCGTTGGTTTATGAAGCAACTGACCATCGAACGCATCACGTTGGATGTGGATAGCACCGTGATCACACGCTATGGAGCACAAGAAGGGAGTCGGAAAGGATTTAACATGCATAAGCCGGGTCGCCCCTCTCATCATCCCTTGATGGCATTTATCCCAGAGCTGCGCATAGTCGCCAATGCATGGTTACGCCCGGGGAACACAGCATCGGCAAGTTCGTTGCATAATTTTCTTGAAGAGACCTTTGGTATTCTTGGTGAGAAGAAGATCGGGCTTTTTCGAGGCGATAATGGCTTTTATGGCGATAAATACTTGCGATTCTTTGAAGAGCGGAAAGTTCACTATATCGTATCGACAAAAGTTCATCCGCCGTTAAAATGGGAAATATGGAATTGTAAGAATTGGTTGCTGGTTTCTCCGGGTATTCAGGTATCAGAATTTATGTATAAGGCGCTTGGATGGAAGATTTTGCGGCGAATGATTGTGGTGCGGCAAGAGGTATCTCAACGCCCCAAGGCAACAGACAAGATGCTCTTTAGTGACGACGAGCTTGGTGCTCGTTATCGATATAGTTGCATGGTGACAGATCTCGATTTATCTCCGATGCAGGTCTGGGCGCTGTATCGTCAACGCGCAGATGCCGAGAATAGGATCAAGGAATTGAAATATGATTTCGCGATAGATGGTTTTTGTTTGAAGAATTTCCGGGCTACAGCGACTGCATTCCGTTAGATTATGATAGCGTATAATTTGATGAGCCTCTTTCGTTTTCTTGTTCTCCAAACCAAAACACAGTCGACACTTACAACCATGCGATTCAAATGCTTTGCATTAGGAGCTTGGGTGAGTCGCCATGCAGGGAAGAAGGTGTTGAAACTAAGTGTCTCAGGCAAAAAACGGCTCTGGTTGGATGGTCTTTTCGCCACAATTACCGATCTTGAGCCACCGTTTCAATGTTCTAATGCATAATTTGGGATTATTCTATGGTTACATTCTTACATAATTACCTTAATTTATTATGGTTATATTTTTCTTCATTTACGTGCCTCCTAACGATTAAATCAGTGGTTGAAAACACGGAAAGACTCAGATCAAATGAGTGATTGCTATAAACTCAGAATTTTGAAAAACCGTAACTGTTTTCAATCCACTGCATTTTTGGGTTAGGCATTTTTCACCTCAATAATATCATTTTGTTTGTTTGCATAAATTTATCCGCCTTTATTTGATAAAAATAAACACCGCTTGTTAAATCAACTGCATTAAAAATTATCTTGTGGTTACCCGCTGGTTTTTCTTCATTTACTAATGTCGATATTTCTCTCCCTAATGCATCAATAATTTTTATTGTAACATAACTTTGTTTGGGTATCGAATAATTTATTATCGTTGTCGGATTAAATGGGTTTGGATAATTCTGTTCAATATAAAATTGATCAGGTAAAGCCCCTTTCACATTTACATTAGTTAATTGCACTTTACCTTTTATGAAATATATTTTCGACTTTCCTGATTTATCATCTGCCCACATGAGATATATATTGCCATTGTCATCTATATCGACACCTGGCCATTCAGAAGCTCCTATATCATTTGTAACTCTTTCATCTTCACTCCAATTAGTACCGCCATCGGTTGAATATTTAATATATATTTCAAAATTTCCATCGCGGTAATCCTGCCAAGCTACAACTATATTATCATCATTAGCGGCAATTGAAGGATTAGATGACAAGTTTGAGAAGTTTGTTAATCGAATATCCTCTCCCCAGCTTAAACCTTCATTTAACGAGCGTTTATAAAATATCTCATAGTTTCTATCAGTTGGAAGTGGCGTCGGAGGATAACCATAATGTTCATAGCTGGTATCTAATCTATCGTCCCACCATACTACATGAACTTTTGAATTTGAAGCGGCAACCATAGGAAAACGAGAATCTCCGTTGATGTCATTTGTAAGTCTTACGGGATTCCCCAAATTAGTACCTTCATCAATCGAATTTCTATAATAATGTTCCCAATTATAACCCTGAGTTGTTGACGAATGCCTATCTGAACCAAAAACTACATGAACAACATTTTGCCCTGCGGAAACAATAGGTGCACCCTCTTCAACTATCGAATTATCATCTGATAAAAGTAAAATATTATCCCACGACATTCCTCTATCCGGTGATTTTACCAAATAGCATTTTGCAGAAAGGGGTTGACTAATTATCTCTTCCCAAACTATATATACATTATTACCCTCTACGTCAATTGAAGGAAGGTTTGTTAGCGATGCGGATGTTGTAATTCTATTATTCGATGACCAACTCATTCCACAATCTCTTGATACACTAAAATATACTTCTCCATTTACATTATCTCTTGTATCTTTCCAGGCAACAAAAACATCCGAATTATCGGATTTAATTACTGGCTTCTTAGTTTCACTATTTGCATCTGTTATTTTTATAATATTTCCCCAATCGGATCCACCATTTGTCGAACGCCGAACATGAATATTGCTTTGTCCTTGCGAAACCACTGACTCCCAAACAACAAATACTTCATTTCCATTAACACTTATGGATTGCTTGCCCCCCGTTAAATTAGCATCATTCAGTTCATCACTGATTAATATTTCATCATTCCATGAATAAATAGAAATGAACTGATAATTAACATTTTTGTTTGACATTATTTGTGAATAAATGACATTTACAAATAAGAAAATATAAACTATATGATAAAATTTATTTTTCATGTTAATACCTTTCAGTCAAATCGCCTAACACAGTGCTAAGCGACTGGATTGCGCGTTCAATACAGATATACTATAATAACAGCCGCGCAAACAGTTCGCTTGAGCAAATTGTTAGGAGGTCTTGGTTTTCATTCTTCGTTTTTCCCGCCCGCAAACCTATTACACGGTTTTTAGGCGCAATTGCGTATAACGTCCGTAAAGACGCAATATTGTCCCGCTTTGCGGAATAAACTATATTTTTTAAATCCAATATTTTCCTTTGAAATTCGGCATAGCGAGTAATTAATGCGGTCCTCTCAGATTAAAAAGCGAATCCCCTGGAGTAACGGCAGGATGGGAACCACTTGCTTAAAATTTAAATGTTTTGAGTGAGAGAAGCAAGGATGTGCGTAAAATCCAAACTAGTAGAGTCTGGAGCCTCGCCGGACATTTTTTACCATGAATCATACGGCTATTTAACACGAAACCCTTTGGGTTTTATGTTTTTACAGCCGTCGAATTTATTCGACGGTTATAGAATTATTCGTGGTTACCAAAAGGTATTTTGTCTGACTGAGAGCAGGATAAATCGTCCGGCTACGAGCCGCCTGCCCCGTTGTTTCATAAACGGGGGACTCTACGCTCGACTCTGTTGTCCGGCTGGGAACTGACCGTACCGCTGCTACATAAACGGAAGCTTGACACTCGTAGAGTCTGGCGCCTCGCCAGTTGGTTGAAGGTTGACGTCAGACTATCCTTGCTCGTTATAGAAGTCAACCTTCGTCTGAGTATGTTGCGAGTAACCCCAAAATTTTACTTCACCGAATAAAACACTTCCACGTAAGATTTTCTTTAATCAATAGGATTAATGAAATGCATCAATTCTCTGTCGTGGTTATTTACAATTCTGCATTCATTGTCAAAAAACATAGTGGCACCGTTTTCCACAGTATAAGGTTCCCACTTAGGCAGCACTCCCTCTACATTAGGATTACCTGTTTTTGCAAAGTTTAGCCATGCAGAACTCATTTTGTCGGCTAGTTTCCATGCTTCTTTTGAATTGCCTGTCCAGTCTGGTCTCAAATCAACATTATTGAATGCCAAAGGAAGGTCTAAACCGTGAAATGAACCTTTTGATGCGCTGTCAACAGGACTTTTCCATGTTAAAATATAAGCATATAACGGGGCACTTGATTCTTTAACCCTTGCATCTGCTGTCCTTATCGTAAAAGGTCTGAAAACAATATCAATAGAAAGAAGATCCTGAGGAGTGTAATCAGGATATGCTTTCGCGAATAGCTCAATGTATTGGTCGGTCCTGTTACCATATTC
>JAFGLB010000064.1 GCA_016928255.1 Bacteroidota bacterium | reverse complement strand
GCTCATTCCTTGACCGGTATCCGACACTTCGATACAGACATAGTCGCCTTTGGTTATATTCTGGTGCTTGTCCTTCAGGTACTCGCTTGGCACCATATCTGTATTGATCGACAGTATGCCGCCCTCCGGCATCGCATCACGCGCGTTTACACAAAGATTAAGCAGGACCTGGTGGATCTGCGAGCGATCCGCATTTATGAACGGTATGCTTTTATTGAAATTCTGCTTGTAATTGATTGTCTTCGGGAAAGTCTCAAGAATCATGACCATTATTTCCATAACAATATCGTTCACGTTAACCGGACCGATGTTTGTTTCAGTTTTTCTTGCGAAAGCCAATATCTGCTGAACCAGAGTTTTTCCGCGCTGAACTGCTTTCGTTATCGTATCCACTGCTGTTTCAGTTTTGACGGCATCGTTTTTAGCTCTTTTAATTCCTGTAACATAAGCCAGTATTATTCCCAGTATATTGTTGAAATCATGCGCTATCCCGCTGGCAAGCGTGCCCAGACCTTCAAGTTTCTGCATTTGTTTCATCTGTTCTTCGAATAATCTGCGTTCAGTAATATCTTCTACCGATCCGTCGTAGTATAAAGTCTCGCCATGAGAATCACGGATGGCCCTTGCATTCTCCAGTACATAAATAGTCTTTCCGTCAAAACGAGTCCAAGTGGATTCATATCCGGTCAACTCGCCGTCTTTCTCTATCCTTTCAACAAATTCTGCCCGCTGTTCCGGCGATAAAAAAGAGCTGCTCTCAAGATTTATTTTTGCGAGTTCATCAAAGGAAGGGTAACCGAGCATTTTTGCGAGAGCGGGATTTGCCATCAGGAAGTCTCCGCCCGGTGTCGTTCTGTATAGTCCTATCGTTGAATTCTCATAAATTGAACGGAATCGCAGTTCGCTTTCCCGCAGTTTCTCCTCGATACGCTTTTCTTCCGTTATATCTGAAATGAACCCATGCCATATAATACTGCTATCGCTCAATCGTTCGGGTGTTGATCGCCCCCATACCCATTTAACCGCCTGGCCGTCAATTTTTACTCTGAATTCACAAAACCAGGGAGTCATTCTTTCAGCAGAATACCTGATTGTATCAAATACCGTTTTTCTGTCTTCCGGCAATATTGCGTCTATAATTGGGGCATAATCGTCTTTTACATCCTCGGGATTACAGCCGAAGACTTCTTTGATTCCTTCGCTTGTAAACGGAATGCAAAAATTTCCATCAGGCTTTAACAAGAACTGATAGATCATTCCGGGTACCTGAGAAGAAAGTTTCCTGAGACGTATGTCCCTTTCGCGCAGTGCGTCTTCTGCAAGCTTGCGTTCTGTAATATCAACGGATGCGCAGGCAACGCCGGTAATATTTCCGTCTTCGTCCTTTGTCGGCTCGACGGTAAGATCATAATAATAAGGAGTACCGTTTACAGTTGTCCTGACAATATCGCGTAAAATCTTGTCTTCCTTCATAACTCTTTTTTTCATTTCCGTCAGCACTTTTGCATCATCTTCGGGCAGTATATCCTTATCAGTTTTTCCGATCACGGAAGTTGTTTCAAAACCCGGGGCTGGATGGTATATCCAGGTATATCTCAGTTCTTTATCCTGGCTGAAAATGGCTACCGGTGAATTATTGATAGCCAGTTTGAAATGCTCTTCACTTAATTTAAGCTCATCTTCTATTCTTTTTCTTTCAGTAATATCGAGGCAGTGGCCGATATAACCGATAAATTCTCCCCTGCTGTTATACAGCGGTGTTCCGTCGTCCTGAATCCACCTATATTCTCCGCTCTTGTGTTTTAAGCGGTAATCCATGCTGAATTTGATGCGTTTATCGAATGATTCGCTGTAGATCTTAAAACATCTGTCAAGATCATCCGGATGAACTCCTTCAACCCATCCGTCTCCCAGTTCCTGTTCAATCGTCCTTCCTGTAAACTCAAGCCATGGTTTATTGAAAAATGTGCATTTCTTATCGGTACCCGACGCCCAAATTAGTGCCTGACCGTTGTCTGCTAAATTTCTAAAATGGACTTCACTTTCTTTAAGTGCTTCTTCTGCATTTTTGCGTTCCGATATATCGCGTGTAACACCGTAAAATCCTGTCGCTCTCCCGTTTTCATCTCTGATAAATGCAATGTTCATGCTTATCCATATCTTGCTTCCATCAGCGCGGTAATGCTCAACCTCCATCTGCCGGGAGCGTGATTTATCGCAATTTGGATCCTTTTCTTTGTCCATTTCTTCTTTAAATATCGCAGCAATTCTATTCAGAGAGTCGAGTGGTAATTTTTCCTCCATGCTTCGGGACATATGAAGTTCAGTAGATTCTCCCATCATCCGCTCGACAGACGGGCTGACATATGTTAACCTGAAATTGAGATCCGCTGTCCAGACTATATCCGATATGTTTTCGGTAATTCTTCTGAATTTTTCCTCGCTTAGCCGCAGCGCTTCTTCAGCTCTTTTCCGGTCTGTGATATCGCGTGCTACACCGAAATATTTTATGAGATTGCCTTGCGTGTCGCATTGTGCAGTTACACGATCTTCGAGCCATCGATATTCATCCGTAATTTTATGTTTCATTCTATAAACACGGGTTATTTCGCTTTTGCATAACGCTAACTGCTGGGTTATATCTTTAACTGACACGGCATCATCGGGATGAAGACTCTTAAACCATAGATCAGGATCATTTAAGAACTCTTCAGGTGTATATCCCAGAATATTTTCAGATTGAGCACTGACAAAATTCAACCTGCCTCTCAGCATACTTTCTTGAACATCCACAATGTATACCAGTTCATTAATATTATTAACAAGAAGACGGTATTTTTCTTCGCTTCTAAGTAGTTCTTCTTCTGCAGTTTTACGTTCGGTTATATCTCGGACAACAGCCGTCACTTCATCTTTCCCGCTGTATACCATTCGGGCTTCATAATGACGCAAACCACGCTTGGGTATTTGCATTTGATATTCAAAGATCTGGATTTCTTTGGTATCCAGCGTTTTTTTTATATTTTTATCGATCAAATCGGCAAATTCAGGAGGAGCAATATCACGGTTCTTCTTGCCGACCAGGTTCTGTTCAGATTGATAATACAAATCGGATTTTTCTGCTTTATATGCCAGGAATCTGCCTTCACGGTCAAGGCGAAACATCAAATCCGGCATTGCATCCAATAAGGCTCTTGCACGCCCTTCACTCTCGTACAGGGCTTTTTCTGCTTTCTTGCGTTCAGAGATGTCGCGGATACTTATGCTTGACCTTTTCCGGCCTTCGGCATCGTAAAAGATTGCGGAGGAAAGTTCTATAGGGAATTTTGAACCGTCTTTACGGACACCGGTGAGTTCACCTTCAAATTTTCCCGTCTGTGTCCGTTTCTGAAGTCCCGCTTCTAAACGTGGATCCGTAACATCTAATATACCGCTCCGGCCATTCCGGCATATCTCTTCCTCGGAACGGCCGAAAAGCCTGCACGCGGCCGGATTCGCAGAATATATAACGCCGTCCGGAGATGTTAACAAAACCGCATCAAGACTCGAGTCAAATATCTGCCTGTAGCGTTCTTCGCTTTCGTGAATTTTCTTTTCCGCCGCTTTCCGTTCTGAAATATCCCTGATTATACTCTGGCTAAATCGCTTTCCTTCAATTTCAAAAGAACGGGTGCTGACCTCCACGGGAATTTCAGTCCCGTTTTTACGGCGATGCACGCTTTCAAATATACGGCTTTCCTGATGTGTGAACAGGTTCAACTGTTCCTGCAATGCCTTTGCCTGTGTCTGCGAGTAGAGGTTCATTATATTCATACTCAGGAACTCCTGCCTCGTATAACCGTACATCTGGCATGCCCTGTCGTTTACTTCAATAATATTAGAGTCACGGTTCGCAAGAATGATAATATCATTAGCATATTTAAAAAGATAATCGAAATGAACAAGCAGGGCCTGCCTTTCCTGTTCAGCAGTAAGAAGAGACTGCTGATATTTGAGTTTATTCCGCGACCAGAATTCACGTCCGATCAGGATTATTACAGCTGCAAATAAAACAACGATAATGACCCTGTTCCGTGTATCCTTATAAAGCGGTTCATATACTTCATCCTTGTCTATCTTTACTATTAAAAACCATGGAGATCCGTTAATCTTTCTGATTGCAGCAAATACAGGCACCTGACGATAATCATTGCCTTCAACAAAACCTTCGCCTTTATTGACAGCCATTGCAGCGGGAAGGCGATCATTTGAGACAGGAAGGCGCATTTCGAGCGCCGAACCTTCCTTGTGGCGCAATTCGTTCATGAACAGTATCTCGTCTCCGACCTGCTCGACCAATAAGGCCTCTGAAGTTGCGCTCGGAACAGGCCATGATTGAATCAACGGATACAATTCGAGGTACGGATCTATGCATAAAACGACAAAACCGACAATTGCGCCGCTATCGTCTTTTATCGGCGCCACCATATGCATTACAATTTTGCCTTCCTTATCCTTCTGGAGATCGGAATATACAGGTGAACGGTTCGCATATGCGTTTTCAAATTCTTTCTGCAGAACTTCAAGATGAATTACAGAAGTATCCGGTATGGAAATGAGCACGTCTCCCCGGACATTAAAAACATGCATGCTCAGGTAGTGCCCGTTTTTGAACATAGCAAACATCCATTCAGTCATCTGCTTTTTACCGATTTCAGAAGTCGGTTTATTCTTCATTCTCTTTATCTGCGTAGGAACATCTTCGTAATTAAAAATGAAATTAATATCGGATAGACGTTCATCACCCCATGCGATGATTTGCTTTCTCTTCAAATCTGAAATGAAAGTCAATTCCCTCTTTATATTTTCCTTAAAACGTTCCCGTTCAAATAGAAAATACCGGTAAACCGCAATACCAAAAATAATTATTGTGGAAAAGAGTGCGAGGATAAACCACTTGTGAAAATTACGGTGATAACGCTGATTCATAGAATTCTCCCGCTATAATTCATTAAAACAGGACCGCCGAATTCTGCATATTCTCCGGGTGAATATATCAATTTGTCTATTATCCCGCAATGAATTAATTAACAATTGCCCCGTATCACATAGATAAATTTCATTCTCTTTCGATGCAATACTCTTTTGCCTATGCGTGCTTTTAGAGAAATATGCTTCTTTTAACAATAAAATTCGGGGAAAGTCACCAGTTGAATTAACTATTCGGCCGGATTGACGGACAACCAGGGTAAGAAGATATTAATCTTACAGAAATAATAATAATATCATCATTCAGAATCTAATTGAGAATTCTGCAACAGGATACAAGGGGAATAACCTCTGGCTGCGCAATTCGGCATTCCACCCCATTGCAGAAGAATCAATTTTATAAAGCTTCCAGATGAAAGGATTTACCAGCCCGTATTCATTCATCAGGCGGAGAGAAAATTGGCAGGCCAAAGCCCGGAAAGAGAACTGGTTCTGTATATTAAACTCGAGACGCTGAAATCCCGGCAAACGGTTTCCATTTACATCGATGGAATTATCATACAGCAAGTATCCCGCCATTACTGCGTTTGTATTAGTTTCTTCCAGGACTCTATTGTCTATTGCTGATGTCTTAGGAATAACCTTATATGAATAACCTGAAGCAACTATACACAGAGCGCCCAATCTCCAATTTTCAAACAACGAAAGTGATAAGGCTGCCTGCAACTCATGGCGCCGGTCAAAAGGGGGGGCAAATTCTCTTCCCTCATTTATCATTTCAAATTTCTCAAACGACCACGATAGATTATAAGTAACGGAACCTGTTAATATGCCGGTCCGTTTTCTGAAACTGCATGAAAGTCCGTACGTTCTTCCCGATCCCAAATGCCCCGCATCTTCCAGGCCGGATATATTCATTTGCGTCGAATCGATAAAGAATTCATGCAGATTATTAGTCGCGCGGTAGTACATCTCGGCAGAAGCAATATATTCATCGTCATTAATGCTTCGTTCTGCACCCAGTGTTGCATGAAGCGACGTTGAAGGTTTTAATTTGTCCGTCGAGGAGTACCAAAACATAGTCGGGTATATAAGAAAAACTCCGCTGTTGCGATATGGATGAATGAACTGGTTAATTGCCGAAATGGAAGTGTAGGCGCGCGTTTGTTCACTGAGCCGGGCAAGCAAAGAAAAACGGGGATCAATTGCGGAAAAATTTCCTTTGCTGCCCATATAACTGGTGAATCGGCCGCCCAGCTCTGCCGTTATGCGCGGCAGTAATTTCCATCGATCCTGGAGATACACCGATAATTCCCACGAGTTAATATCCTGGACAGACAAAGGCGCAAGCTGGTTTGAAAATTTTCCGATATTACCATTCATTCCGCGGCGTATCAATTCAATTCCTGCCATAAATGTATGTTCTTCGTCATAATAACTCTCTGCATGCGCACTTAATGTAAAATCCTCTATAGAATAATCTGAAGCAACATCGTCGTAAGAAATGCTTTCAGACAAATGCTGTAAATTGAAATCATACCGGCTGTATACGGCGGAGGCGTGCATGAACATGGATTGAGATAAAACGCCGACCCATCTAAGATCAATCATGCTGTTGCCCCATGAAAATTTATTATTTAAACTCATGCTGTCTCCCTCGATCTCATTCTTGTAGGCATCTCTTCCATAGTAAACGCTTAAAGATATCTGATCGCTGCCGGACAAACGATGAGTCAATTTTGATGTCAGTTCGGATATGAACGTCCGGTTCTGCGCATTGGGATCTCTCGACATCATCTTCCATGCTGCGTCAGGAAATCCTCTTCTGCCCGATGTTAAAAATGTTGTTCGTTCACCCAGAGGGCCTTCAAAAGAAAATTGCGCACCTAAAGTACCGATACCGGCTGACCCGGAAAAGCGCCGGCGTGATCCGTCTCTCAATGAGAGATCCATAATTCCGCCGACACGTCCTCCGAAAGACGGCGGCAGTCCGCCTAACGAGACCTGAACGTCGGCAAGAGCCTCGGGACTGAAAGTAGTAAGCGTACTGCCGAAATGGGCCGGATTATAAATCCTTCCCCCGTCCAGCAAGTACTGGTTTTTATCGGAAGGCACAGACCTGTGATATACTCCGCGTGAATATTTTTCCGCTGAAGCCATTGAGGACGGAGATCCCTCAATTGTCATTTCCCCGATAACAATTGCTTTAGGCACCATCAATACATTTAACGATATTGATCCTTCAGCAATGCTTTCGACGACAGTAACATAAGGCTGATATCCAATGGCACGTACTGTCATTATATATCGGCCCGTCGGCACGCGGGGCAATGAAAAAAATCCAAATGCATTTGTAGGGCACCAGCGCCTGACAACTTTATTTTCGTATTCATCAGGTGTTTGAAGAATTACATTTGCGCCCTGGATCCATTCACCGCTGATGGAATCTGCCGTCATGCCGGAAATAATTCCGTATCGCCGCCTAATCTGTTTTTCCTGCTGTTTTAGGATTATCTGGTTCCCTCTCTGGATCCAAAAAAGCAATGTACCCTGCAGGACGGAACTCAGCGCCTGGTCAAATCCGCAATTCGAACAGCCGGCAGATACTTTCTTGTTTTCTACATCATCATCAAGATACACGATTGATTTTGAATACCATTTCATCAGTGAATCTAAGGCGGCACGGAGGGGCAGTTTATTCCAGCTGAAAGAAAAACGCTCATTTTTTTTCTGAGCATTTCCTTTTTCACACATAGAGACAAACAGAAGAAGGCTAATAAATATTGTAAATGCCGTTTTCATAACTAAACGCTGTTCCCGTTACCTGGACAAGTGTTTTTACGGCGCTTTCTGCATTCTGGCCGTCTATTACGCCGGTAAGCGTTTTTTTCTGAATTTCAGGATTCTCAACCCGGATTTCAATATCGTACTGCATTTCCAGCTCCTTGCAAATTGAAATGAATGCCGAACGATAGAACATCAATCTCCCTTTCATCCATCCGGGATAATCGGCAAAGGGAAGAATACCGGGAGCTTCCGGGAATTCATTCTCAGAACAGAAAGCTATCTGTCCCCCGGTCAAAATAATACTGCTGTCAATACCATTCTGTTTTACACTCATTTTTACTTTACCGCTTAAAACAGCGACCTCCATCCTTCGATCCCTGACACGAACATTAAACTTCGTCCCCATTACCTGAACCGTCCCAACATCAGTCGTTACAATAAATGGAGTTTCATTCTTTTTGACATGGAACATCGCCTCCCCCTTTAAAGATACATGCCGCTCCTTTTCCTTCGGACTCCGGCTTACGGAGATTTCCGAGAGAGAATTCAGAATAATTTTTGTGCTGTCCTGTAATACTACCGTCGACTGCTCTCCTTTGGATGTTTCATATATTTTAGCAGAGGTTCTTTGCATCCATACCACACCTATTGCAACCAGAATTGCGGAGACAACGGCCAGCGATACGGCCGGCTTGAATAAATAATGCCTTGTTATGACAGGCCGTCTATTTACCGCAGTCCGCTCTTCCTCCAGAGTTCTCTTTAAACTGAGCCATTGAACATTTGTATCGGGATCGATGGATGCGGATTTTTGCGCGGCATTTTTTATTGCGCCCTCAATTCTTCCGTTTATTTCGTCAGGACCAACCTTGTTAAAAATCTTTATAAACCTGAAAATAAAGTTAAACATATGCATACCTTTTCAGTATTCTATTTCAAATATTTTTATTGTCTCACTGCAATAAAACTTCCGGTATTAATAATTCCAGCAAATCCACCCCAAACCCATTCGCCTTCAAATTTATCAGCTTGGATATTTCCAATTAAGAACACATTATTGTCTTTGTATTTCGGATTCAAGTTAATATGCAGGTGTTCAATGTTGACACTTCCGACTAAATTTCCTTCTCCGATGCAAGGCCCGATGTCTTCAGGATCTCCAATTTTACTGAAATGCCATTCTCCGGTAACCTTGCTTGAATCTTGAATATAAATAGTCATCCAGCCGTTTACAATCGGAACACCCGATGTATTATATGCCGTATAACTAAAAGGCTCCGAAGTAACAGTCTGAACAGAATTATCTTCCCCGCAGCCGGCGGATAAAATGAAGATTATGGCTGTTAACAGCACTTTTATTAAGCCGGTAAATATATCACTCCGGTTCTGCTGAACAATCGTATGAGATGTTTTAGTTTTCATGATTCTGCAGGATTTACAATCTTTCCGATAAATAATATTGTTCCCGACTGATGTTCGCGAATTGCAAAAATAAACGGATGATCAATCCTCATAATAGGTTTTGATGGTCCTCCGATGCTTGTACACCGCATTCCGATGGAAGTAACTGCAGCGGCTTCAGTTCCTTCTTCGTTCACTTCCACAAATGTCTTATGTAACACCTCGCTGATTGTAATACCGTATTTCTGACTGATGCGTGAAAAATCTGCAAAGTCGCTGAATGCTATTCCCATACCCATAGCTTTCAAATCATCATTCAGCTTTCTTTTATATTCCAATTTAAACTTCGGCAGCGATAAAACAACTTCAGAAGAATCTAATTGTGCAACAATAGTATTCCATTGTTCTTGTGTAAGTGTTGATGCAAATTGATCGATAGAAGTGCCGGTACTCGGCAATATGACCGTCATACTGAACTTCCTGTCTCCGTACGGCAGGTCGATCACCTGCATACCCGTATTTGAATAATAAGCAAACGTGGCTTCTTGTTCCATTAATTCGCATGACACCGTGCTGCCATCCGCACATGTGAATGAAGCATCCTGAGTATTTTGCGTATCAAATTGATATGTCCAGGTACCTTTATAGTAAATGGCATTGATTAAATACATCACCATTTCTGCCGGGATTCGATCAATAATTGTTGGTATTTTTTCATGTGTTTTGGTATTAACCCATCCATTGATAGCCTGCACTGCACCCGGTGATGAAAAATCCAATGCGCTCACCTCCGAGTCAAAATAGGTGCTATTGACGTCAAGAAATTCTTGCAGCACCGGAAAATCATTCCTATACCAGATCGAATTGGCATTTTCAAATATAACTTTTGCATCAAGATTGGTCAACACAGCAGAAATATTCTTGTATGAATTATTAATACCATCCATTGAAATACCTGCATAACCGAGCACTTTTTTTAGTGAATCCAGTGTCGGTCCATCGGCACCGTTAAGCACCATCCCAAAGGCCATCGAAACGCTGAATGGAGATACAAACACATTTTTATTCATCTCCGAATCATTAATTTTATTAAACAGATTGAATCCGAAAGAGTTGCCTGAAGCTACAACAGCTTTTTCAGCTGCAGAAAGACTTCCTCCAGGCCAGTCACTGCCGGGATTTTCAACCGGATTTCCATCCGTTTGACCGCATGAAACGAATATGAATAAACAAAACGCAAGAAGATAAATATGATAATTTTTCATTTTTGCACCCATAATAACAAATGATAAGTTTTTCTTTAGCATTTTATGTTTACTCATTAGACAGAAGGATTCACGATTTTCCCTATAAATAGTATTGTACCGGAATGATGCTCACGAATCGCAAAAATAAACGGGCGATTGACCGACATTACAGGTGAAAGCCCCCTTATGAAAGAAATTATAGTCACCGCCGCAGCTTCTGTGCCCTCTTCGTTCACCTCAACAAAAGTTTTGTGTCTCACCTCATCTATCCATATTCCTGGTGCAATCTTTGAAAAATTTGCTGAAGATCCAAAAGCAATACTCATCCCCATAGCTTTGAGTTCATCATTAATTTCCTTTTCATATTCCAGTTTGAATTTCGGCATCGACAAACTGACCTCGTTTGAATCAAGGTATCCTATTAATTCATCCCATTTTTGCTGTGTCAGTCCGCCGGCAAACTGATCGATATTTATTCCTTCTTTAGGCAATACCAATGTCATGCTGAATAAACGGCTGCCGTACGGCAGGTCAATTACCTGAGCTTCCTGTGTCTCTGCATACATATATACTGTTTTTTGATTCATCATACTGCAGAGAACAGAACTGCCGGTTGACGTTGTGAATTGAGCATCAACGGTTTTCGCGGGATCAAACTGGTAAGTCCAGGCTCCCTTAAAGTAAATTGCGTTGATTAAGTACATAACAACCTCTGGGGGAATCTGTTCAAGTATCGTCTGGATTTTCCCGTTGGTTTTGGAATTCACCCATGCATTAATAGTCTGAACCGAACTGGGCGATGAAAAATCGAGCGAAGCCGCTTCCGCATCGAAATAGCTTTGGCAGTCATTGAGGAATGCTGGAAGGACTTGGAAATTGTTGTCACACCAAATAGAATTAGCAATCTGAAATGCTACTTCCGGATCAAGATTTGTGAGGATATAGGAAATGTTCCGGTAAGATTCGTTTATTTCCTGCAATGTGAATTCCGAGTGCTCAATAACTTTCTTCATTGAATCGAGTGTGGAGCCTTCAGCGCCGTTCAAAGCCATACCCAATGCCATGGAAACGCTGAAAGGAGAAATAAATACATTCTCATTATGCTGAACTGCATTTATATGCGTAAACAGTTTCAGCCCGAATGCATTGTCGGATGAAACGACTGACTTCTCCAAGGCGTTTAGCTCCCTCACAGCCAGTTGATTTGAAGGAGATTGAACTTCCATGCTGTTATCCCGGCATCCGGCAAGAATAGCAGCAAGGATAAAAATAATAAGTATTTTCGTTTTCATATCGGATCTCCGTTTCTATTAATACTAATATTTTCTGAGAAGTTGAAACGTAGTATCAGAATCCTTATCCATATATAGAACGATTTTACTATTAACAGCACCTATTAAAGTAAAAAAATCAGTTATTTCGTTCGAAATATTGCAAATCTGCTTCAGTCAGCTTATCTTTGGTAGTACTTACAAAAAACATTTGAACCGGTGAAGCAAAACATTCCAGACAATGAGCTTATCAAACGAGTAAAAGACTCCGATATGGAGGCTTTTCGTTTATTATTTGAGCATTATCAGCCGATTCTGTTCCGGCAGGTCAACTATCAGGCCGGAGAGGCAGATCTTGCACACGATATTGTACAGCAGACATTCATTAAAGTCTGGGAGCACCGCAGGTCGCTGTACCCTGATAAAAGCTTTCTTTCATATATATTCCGCATCAGCAGGAATCTGCTTTTAGACATTTTCAAACATCAAAACATCCGGTTCCGGGCGAACAAGGACCTGCCGATTCCGGAAAAATCTGAACGGGATGATCCCGCCGAGGCCCTTGAATTAACTCTTCTCGAAGAAAAAATTAAATCAATAATCAATTCAGATCTGCCGCCGCGGTGCAGGGAGATATTTCTTTTAAGCAGGTTTGAAGGGAGAAGTAACCGTGAAATTGCAGACCTTCTTCAATTAAGTGTCCGGACAGTTGAACACCAGATTAATTATGCACTGAAAGCAATGCGAAAAAAATTAAAGTAACTATTTTTTAGATCGGCAATCTGATCAGCATACAGACCGCTGAACAAATCTCAAAAACGATACAGCATTTCCATTGAGTAATATTCTTTCTCTTTAAACCCGGTATCGAATAATACTATTTCAGCAAGATCAGTTTTTTAGTCTGCGAAAAGTTGCCGGCTTTAAGAGAATAAATATAAATACCGCTTGTAAGAGACTGTGCATTGAATTTCACTTCGTAAGCACCCTGCTGCTGGTACTGATCTACCAGTGTTTTTACCTCCTGGCCGAGCAGATTGTACACTTTCAATACAACATACGAATGTTTCGGCAGCTGGTATTTGATGTTAGTAGTCGGATTAAAAGGATTCGGGTAATTCTGTGAAAGTGAAAATTCTTTTACAGCCGATAACTCAATATTCTCAACATCGGTAATTACGGATAAATTGCCGGCGAGAGGAGCATCTAAAATATTTTCCATAATAAAGCCGGCGGCAATATTTATATCTGCATTGGTTTTAATTGCTGTTGTAATATTTCCGCTTGAAGGTCCGACATCAACCGTAACGAAGTAATATGTGCCGTCTAAACTTATTGCAGATGTATCCCCGTTCAATATAACCGGGCTATTTTTAAAGAAACTGACAGAATCGAGCATTAAATCATTATTAAAGACCGTATCAGGAGAACTCCACAGTTTAACTCGATGGACACCGGTAAATGCTCCGGAGAAAGTAATTTTAACAGATGCTAACGCTGCTCCGTCTGTTTCTGCTGTAAGTTTGAAACGTCCTACAGGATTGTTTCCCGTATTGGAGATAATATCCGGAGCAATATGATCTGAACCATCCGTAAATGTAATTACCGCATATGGAACTGCAGAGACCTCATTTGAGTACCCGCTTTCGTTTCCATAGATATCAGCGGCCGTTATCCGCACATAGTACCTGATTCCGTTTGTGAGACCGCCAATAACTTTTAACGTATCTGAAATTCCTGCCATGACCGAATCTATTTTTACATCGGGATTCGGAGATATTCCGCAATAAATCCGGTATTTTGAAAAATCAGCTTCAGTATTTTTCCGCCATTTGATGAGAATCGTCTGGTTGGATGAATCTATTGCTGCCAGATTCACAGGTGTAGACGGAGCAATTTGATCGACAGGAGCAGCATTAACCTCGTTGGAATAGCCGCTTTCGTTGCCAGTGTTGTCGACAGCAGTAATACGGAAATAATACCTGGTTCCATTTATCAACCCTGTAATGATCTTGACTGTATCAGCAATATTTATTACTGAGTCGGTTTTCGATATCGGGCCGGGAGTTGTTCCTCGATAAATTCTATAAAGCAAAAAATCTGGATCTGAATTCTGGGTCCATCTTAAAGTAATTGTCTGGTTTGAAGAATCTGAAATAATTAAATTCCGGGGCACAGAAGGAACTTTGTAATCACCCGGGATAGCGCTTACCCGATTCGAAAATTCGCTTTCATTATTCGAATTATCAACAGCAGTTACATAAAAGTAATATCGCGTTCCATTTACAAGACCGGTAAATGATTTTGATGTATTCATAATTCCTGTTATTGACACAAGAAAAGTTAAATTGTTCAAATCAGTACCGCTGTATATTCGCCATTCTTTGAAATCAGGTTCATTAATAATCTGCCACACAATTGATATCGATTGGTTGGACGAATCGGTTACAGTCAAACCCTGCGGCACGGTAGGTGCAATTCGATCGGCAGGTACGGCATTGACTTCATTCGAATAACCGCTTTCGTTACCAACAAAATCCAGCGCTGTGACGCGAAAATAATAACGTATCCCGTTTGTCAAACCTGTAAATGTTTTTGTTGTATCATTAACTCCGCCTGTGGAATAATCCGCAAGTGTAGTCGGATTCGGACTTGTACCTTGATAAATGGCATATCGAAAAAAGTCCGGCGCCGAATTCTTCTGCCATTTAATGGTGATTGTCTGGCTGGAAGAATCTGCAGCAATGAGATTTTGAGGATCGGGAGGAGGAATATTATGAAGAGTCTGAGAATTTGCTCCCAATGTCCATCTTGAGAAGCCGTCAATGCCGTTTAGAGTGACCGTATTATTCGCTGCATCCACATTGCCGCTCCCGTTTTCCCATGTTACTCCTCCATCCGAAGACCGGAACAGCTGGAGTTCTGATTCTGTCAATCCGTTCAGCTCACTTTCATCGTAATAAAAAACAAGCGTCGCGTTTAAACCCGCATTGTTGGATGGCATTATATCAAAATACCTGAGAATACTGCTGTTACCATGTCCGCTTTGTGCTGCATGACCCCGTATTATTGCGGTGTTTCCCAAATCGGAAGCGCTTGTCAATTCCAAACCTATTACATTTTGAGAGCTCGGTGCATTCAACGTTTTCGTACATGATGCGGTGCCGCCTTTAATCGTATTTCCTGCCGATTCATTTAAAGAAGAACTGCTTCCAAAAAAAATATGCTTATCGTTTATATTAAAATCACCGCTGGCAAGCGTCAATATCCCGTTTATTGTAATACTGTCTACAAGCTGGACGTCGTCGGATATTTTATTTATCGTAAGGTTGTTAAATGTTTCGCCGGCATTATTGGTTATCGTTTGGCTGCCGCTTGAACCGTTCATTATTACTGTCCCGGTCCCCGCGATAAATGTTCCGGCATTATTCCAGTTACCCGGCAAGGTAATAGTAGAGTTGCCCATAGTAAAAGTAGTCCCGCTGCCGATTGATATACCTTGCCCATGCATTGTAAGCTGTAATAATGTAATAGCCATCAGTGCGATAATGTATAAATATTTATTCTTCATTCTTTAGCTCCGTCCATTTCTCAAAAAATCTAAAGCCGAAATTCATTGTACGGCTGTATTATTTTTTTTCCAGAAGTGCATTAATTTTTTGTTTTAGGACTTCAATCTCATTCTCCAATTTATTAATCCGTGATGCGTCATTTATGGCCGGTTTATCTTGACGGTTCAACGGCGAGGAACCGTCAATAGTATTAGCATTCACAGGATCCGATTTAATATCCTCTGGAATATCCGAAGTGGCAATTCTAAAGCTTGCCCAGCCTGTCCCACCTGTCGGGAAAAACATTAACTGCATTCTAACATCACCTACCAGTACTTTCGAAGTTGTGAACGGCTTGTCTCCGCAGCATCTTACCGTGAAATTACCGGCACCGCTTACGGTATATACCTTGGAATGCGACCAGGATGTGTACTGGTCCGAGGAGTCAGCACATTGATAATCGCTGACTATTATTAAATTGTGGAAATCCGGAGTCTCCCAATTATCGGGACTTACTGTAGGGTGGGGATGAAACCATATTCTTACGAGATCCTCATCCGCACTTTCCCAATCAAGGTAACCTCCTGCCATGGCTAAGATTATTCCGGGTCCGGGACAGTTAATAGTTACCTCTCTCATTATTTGAGCTTCGTACAAATTCAATCCCGGGATCATTCCTTCATGAAAATAGACTGACTGGTTGCCCTGGATATATTTTACTCCAGCTCTCACATTGGATAATCCGCTTCCGTCACCGGACATCCGTCCGCTGCCATCGACTTTAAATACGCTTGTATTGTCTTCCTTAGTAACATTAAAACCGCTTGTATTATCCGAGGTAGGCAGTCTCAAGGTTGTCTCCTGGCTATAACTGTCGAATACTATAACTGTTAAAATAAATAAAAACAAAAAAGCCGCTTTCATATTAGATTCCTTATTTTAAATATTTGATATACCGTTCCCGGATATTTACAGTCTATAATTGTTTTCCGCTTCGGCGTATTTCGGCGCCTATTTCGTTTGTTTTTAGAATTTCCAACTGCCGATGCAACTCGCTTTTTAACTGCTTTATTTCTTCTATCTGTTCTTTTAAATTGTTTACGTCTGAAAGCTGCGATTTTAACCTTTCGTTTTCAGTTTTTAGCAATTCAATCTCCGCCTTCATCGTGCTGGTTCTATTTTCAAGTGCCTGCACTCCTGCCATATTTATTCCGTCTATGGCTATACTGCTGATTCCGAGACTGTCATCGCCGCCGAGGTGAAATGCAGCATAAAAATCCTGCGCCATCGGACCAACATACTTAACTCCAGTGTTGCCTTTATAATTCCATTCTGTAATAGGCATGTTATGTATCTTCTGTAATAACTGCTCGCCGTCTATTTCCGTGAAGTTTTCCTTTTTATTTCTATCGCAGTAATTGGACCACCCGCTGGCTCCCCCGCGCATATACACCCCGGCGACAGAGTCAGGATAACTTGACCATAACCTGTAGCCGCCGGAAAAACGCATTGTCAATTGGTTGTCGTTTGAAGCGTAAGCGGTCTGAAAATATGTATCATCACCTACAACCATCGCGCCGTCTTTGCCGTTTGTATCGCATCCGGAACCGATAGCAATAGAATAGATGCCGCTGGCATAGACCTGCGTACCGATAGCTATGGAATGCGAAGCAGATGCATAATTGTATGAACCTAAAGAAAGCGCATAATCGCCGGTAGATTTATTGTATGCTCCAATAGCTGTCGAAGCTACACCCGTAGCTCTGGGCTGGTATCCCATGGCGATCGAATAAAGGGCTAAATTTGGGGACGCCGAGCCGTTATCATCCCAATAGCTGGATTCGGCCATGCCCACCCTGAATGCACCTTTTCTCGGATACCAATGCATGCGAAGACCAGTTCCTAAAGCAGTAGCAGTTCCGCTATTGAGTGTCCCAGTACATAATAAACCGTCTAATCCGGCGATCTCTAATTGCGCACGCGGATTGGTAACCGGTCCTATTCCGACCTTACCATCGCCCCTTGCCTTAAAAATATTACCTCCGATAATATTCAGCACATCAAAACTGCTTGTGTTATTGGATGTGGGCAGCTGAATATTGGTGGACTGAGCAGACACCGTCTGCATAAATCCGGCCAATATCAGAATTTGTACGACTGTAAAAGTTAACTGTTTCATTATTACTCTCCTTTTGTCTTTTGTATAATAATACGCGACAGGGACCCGAGGCTCATTTTTATTACAGTGATTTAAAAAAATCGCCGCAATTAGCCATTAGTTATTCCTCCTCCCGAAATCATACAACAAAAAACCTCCCTTGTCAAAACAACATAATAAATCATCACGATTTCGTCATTATAATTCTGGAAGTTCGATTCCGCGGCTTCGTCTAAAATTATTATGCTCTTCACAGATTAGTTACATATAATATAATTAATCTAATTTTTCTGCATAATCAAAGTGATAAATCTCACAAATACAGCTTATCATAAGGTATTATAAAATGATGAAAATAAAGATGAACAAAATTTATAGATTAACATGAATAACGGCATTATACTATTCAACTTGCTGTTGTAATAATTCCTTTGCATGTTCCACCCATACGATTTTTTATTATTCTCTCTTAAATACAGAAATTTTCAAATACTGCCGCATTTATACGTCAAATAGGATTATTCTGATGAAAAAATTTGAAACGGAAGTACGGTTAAGCCGTGAAATGACGCTTATGGATGCTACAATGATAGGCGTGGGTGCTATGATAGGCGCAGGGATTTTCGT
>JAFGLB010000063.1 GCA_016928255.1 Bacteroidota bacterium | reverse complement strand
TTGATACAGCAGGTTGTAAAAACGATCTCCGTTTTGTTTTGCAAAACTAACGCGCAGAGGTGCATTGGATGCCCTGCAGAGAAACGCACCGGTGAGGGAAAGTCCGATATTCAGATCCAATGCAACATCGTATGTATTTGCCGTGATCCTCTGCAGCAATCTGCGCCTCGGTAAAAACCAGGTATTGACATCATCCGACGTATATGTAAGTGTTCGCAGCGGCGGAGTTGATGCCATTGAATAGAGCTGATCGTCGCGTATTAATACCATTATTCCTTCTGAAGAAAATTTGCGTATTAGATACTTAAAAAGGGTTAAAATCGATTCACCGTCCGGCGGTATCTCCGGAAAAATTACCAGCGCCCGGCGTGAACGAGTCAATGCACCCGTAAAATTAACCATCTTATCATTACTCTTGCGAAAATGAATGTGCGAGTAAGATAATCCAACTTTTCTTCTTAGACCATCAAACATTTTTACCTTTACGCCGCTTGCGGTTCATTCTTACTTACTTCTTTCTCGACCGGAGAGTTTCCAGCAGTTTTGTTATGAACGATTGATTGAAGAAATAATAACGGGCCTGTATATTTATTCGTAAGAAACTGTCCTTGCCGGTATCTGCAGGGCCGTTGTAATACCGCGAGCCGGTTATAACATATTCGGGCATAAGCGTAACAGACCAGAATTCATTCGGGAAATAATCCAGACCTACTCCGCTGCTGAAATGTGTATCAAAACTTGATTCGTATGCAGGTCTTCCTCCGGATATTTCATCTTTGGGATCATAGGAAACAAAACCTATACCGATGAATGGAAATACATTTAGGTTGCTGTTCGGCATAAGATCACCGCTAAGATAAAAATTAAGAGACATGAAGTCCGTCTTCACAGACTTATCTTCAGTGTCCCATTTTATCTGATTCAAAGAAAACTTGGAGCGAATCCCAATGCCTTCAATAACTGATACGCTCATATTTATACCGCCGCCGAAGCCGGGTGAAGCATTTACGGAACCGGCACCGAGTATTTGCAGCATTGAAAAATCAACTCCAACGCCAAGTTTTCCATACTTAGTCTGTCCAACGACCGGAGCAACAAAAAGAATTATTAAGAATATTGAAATATATAATCTTATTGAAGATATCGACATTTTACCCTCAACTGTTAATGTGTTCTATTTTCCGCTTTCTAACATAGTAAGAAACTTCTTTTCATCAAGCAAGGGAATACCAAGTTCCAATGCTTTTTCCCTTTTTGAACCGGCTTCCGCCCCGATTACCACAAAATCCGTATTCTTGCTGACACTGGAAATTACTTTTCCTCCCTGTAATTCTATCTTCTGCCTCGCCTCTTCCCGCGTCATTGATTCGAGCGATCCGGTAAGAACAAATTTTTTCCCGGATAACGGCTGAGAACCGCGAACATCTGTTCCTGCGTTTCTCATTTTTACGCCTGCATCTTTTAACCGGTCAACAATACGCCGATTGTGTTCATCTTCAAAGAACCTAACCACACTTTTTGCAATTCTCGGACCGATACTCTGCACACGCTGCAGATCCTCCTCCGAAGCATCTATAAGTTGCTCAATTGTTGGGAAATTATCAACTAGCAGCTGCGCAATATTAATGCCTATATGCCTTACACCCAGTGCATAAAGGACTCTTCCGAACGGCCGGTTCCTGCTTTGTTCAATTGCGTCGAGCAAATTCTTATAACTTTTCTGTCCCCATCCGTCAAGCGTGATTATTTTTGATTTATAGCCGTGAAGATCATATATATCGGCTGAATTCTTTAAGAATCCAAGATTAACAAATTGGTCCACGATCGCTTCACCCAATCCTTCAATATTCATCGCACCGCGGCTGGCAAAATGTTCGATCCTGCCTTTAACCTGCGCCGGGCAGTCGCTGTTCTCGCAATAATAGTTTGCTTCATCCTCCGGCTTGAACAGTTTTGAACCGCACTCCGGGCATACTGCAGGAAAAATAAATTTTTTCGCTTCCCGCGGGCGTTTTTTCATTACCACGACGCTTACCTTCGGAATAACATCTCCCCCTTTTTCTACTACAACAGTGTCTCCTGTACGAATATCCAGTTCATGTATATAATCTTCGTTATGAAGTGTGGCATGAGAAATTGTAGTACCGCCGAGAAATACAGGTTCTAAATCGGCAACCGGCGTTATGGTTCCAAGCCGCCCCACCTGAAGCCGTATATCGTTAAGCCGAGTCTCGGCCTGCCTGGAGGCAAATTTGAATGCAGCTGCCCAGCGGGGACTTTTAGCAGCTGCACCGAGTTTTTCCTGCTGCCGCAGCGAATCAATCTTTACTACTATCCCGTCAATATCGTACGAGAGTTCATCGCGGCGTTCTTCCCATTCCTTCCAAAAAATAATTACTTCATCTATCGTTTGGCAGACGCGTGTATGTAAACTTACCGGGAAACCGATGTCCCGTAAAAATTGCAGATTATCATAATGGCTGTCGCGTGAATTTTCTTTTGAGTAAAAAAAATACGAAATAAAATTCAGCGGGCGCTGAGCAACCATCCTGGGATCCTGAAGCTTTAACGTGCCGGCTGCCGAATTTCGCGGATTGACAAATGTTTTCTCGCCTGAAAGCTGCCGTTCCTCGTTCATCCGCAAAAAATCACGTTTGTTCATATACACCTCGCCGCGCACCTCAAAAAAATGCGGCGCCGTTTCGGAACGCCTTATGCGTATCGGAATGGAACGGATGGTTTTAAGATTGCCTGTGATGTCGTCACCCCTGATCCCGTCTCCCCGTGTAGCACCCTGCACAAATAAACCGTTTTTGTAATGTAAGCTGACTGCTATACCGTCAAATTTCAGCTCGCATACATACCTGTATTTTTCCCCCTTCAACGTTTTTTGAATCCGTTTGTCAAAATCCCTTATTTCATCTTCACTGTAAGTATTTGAAAGACTGAGCATCGGCAATGTGTGCGTAACCGATGGAAATTCCTTTATCAGCTGTCCGCCGACGCGCTGGGTGGGAGAATCCGGCGTGATAAATTCCGGATTCCTGCGCTCCAGTTCGGTTAATCTGGCAATAAGCCTGTCGTACTCCTCATCCGAAATAACGGGCTGCGCCAATACATAGTACCGATAGTCATGATCGAGGATATTCTGACGAAGTGTCTCTATTTCTTTTAAGACGGAAGAATTCATA
>JAFGLB010000062.1 GCA_016928255.1 Bacteroidota bacterium | reverse complement strand
CGACCCAGCCGAAAGCTATCATAGGCCAGATAAGCATGCCGAGATAAACCGTGAAAGCCGTAAGCGTACCGATGCTCATTTGATCGTTTATGACCTTGATCCCGCCGAAGTATATTGTGATTATAAGCGATAAACCGACCAGAACGAACATTAACGGCCACATAACCGCCTGTACTTTTGCGAGAACAAGATTCTTCTTTAAGTAGTCAAAACTGAGCTTTCGAAACCGTTCTTCTTCGTATTCTTCTCTTACATACGCCCTTACAATACGAATTCCTGAAAGAGTTTCCTGGGCGCGTGTAGTAAGCAGGGAAAATTGTTCCTGCCGCTCCATAAATACTTTGTTCACGTATTTGCTGAGTTTATATACGGTAAACGAAACAAGCGGCATAGGAATAAGAGCCAGCAATGTAAGCTGCCAGTTGTTGATAAACATCATAATAAGTACAAATATCAATGTTATGATAGTGTCCGACGGATACATAATTCCCGGTCCGACGACATTTCGGACAGCGCTGATGTCGTTGGTAGCATGCGCCATCAGATCGCCTGTCGGCTTATTCTGAAAATATGAATAAGACAGTTTTTGAAGGTGGGCGAGCAGGTCGTTGCGCAAATCGTACTCGATATGCCGTGAAATTACAATAATGGTCTGACGTGTAAGGAATAGAAAAACGCCGGCGATAAGAGAAAACCCGACTATCAGTACGGCTAAAATCAATAGATCTGTTCCGACAATTGTCTGCTGTTCCATCCCCTGCATTAATTTGTCGATTGCTTCTCCAAGGAACATCGGCTGAACGATTGTAAAGACGTTGCTTCCGATGACTGTAAGCAGCCCGAGAAACAGCGTCTTTTTATAACGAAGAAGATAAGGTTTAAGGCGGAGGAGCGGCCTCATCAATTGTAATTATCCGATCACTTCAAATTTTGTATATTGTTGTAAAACCTTTGGGATAATAATTTTTCCTTCGGGTGTCTGGTAATGCTCTATTAAAGCGGCGACAACCCGCGGAAGGGCGAGTCCCGACCCGTTTAAAGTATGAACAAATTCAGGTTTTCCGCCGTTATCGGGGCGGAATTTTATATTCATTCGCCTGGCCTGGAAAGATTCGAAGTTGCTGCATGAAGACACTTCCAGCCATTTCTGCTGTCCCGGCGCCCAGACTTCCAGGTCGTATTTTTTTGCCTGTGTAAATCCCATATCCCCTGTGCACATCAAAAGCGTGTGATAGGGAAGTCCGAGAAGCTGAAGTACACGTTCCGCATCCTCACGTAACAGCTCTAATTCATCGTAGGATTTTAACGGATGAACGAATTTTACGAGCTCAACTTTATCAAACTGATGCAGACGATTCAAGCCGCGCACATCCTTACCGTAAGAACCTGCTTCGCGTCTGAAGCAGGGAGTATACGCCGCATACTTTACGGGGAGGTCAGATTCGTTTAGATTCTCATCGCGATGAAAATTCGTTACCGAAACCTCGGCAGTTGGAATCATATAAAACTGATCTCGTTCCACGACGTACATAAGGTCTTCTTTATCGGGTATTTGTCCTGTACCCCGGGCGCTGTCCTCGTTCACAATTATGGGCGGTGCAATTTCTTTATAACCACGCTGACCGGCATGATCGAGGAAGAAATTTATGAGTGCGCGTTCCAGTAATGCTCCTTTACCGACATAGAATGGAAATCCTGCACCTGTGACTTTTGATCCGCGGCTGAAGTCTACAATCTCAAATTTGTCGGTCAAATCCCAGTGCGGTTTCATAGGGAAATCCGGCTTTATAATTTCGCCCCATCTGAATATTTCTTTATTGTCTGCAGGTGTCTTGCCGATTGGAACGGAAGTATGGGGTATGTTCGGAATAGTCAGTAAAAGAGCGGTCAGATTCTTTTCAACTTCGCGCATTTCGCTGTCAATTTCCTGAATTCTGGTTTTTACAGATTCCATTTCTGCGATTACAGAACTTGCATCCTTACCTTCTTTCTTTAATTTCCCGACCTGGGCGGAGACCTGATTGCGTCTGGACTTTAAGTTATCCCCTTCCTGGATTAATGCCTTTCGCCGGTCATCGGCCTCGATTATTGGATCAAGATTTATGTCGATGCCCTTTGCTTCTGCACCTTTTATAACTACTTCGCGGTTTTCGCGTAAAAATTTTAAATCTAACATATCTGTTGTCCTTCTTCAGTTTTTGCTGATGTGCTGAAGTTCATGCTTCAGCAATTTCAATCCTTCGCTGACCGTTAAAAAATGCATACCAAGCTGTGTCTCGGCTTTTAAAGTAATAAAGCCCGAAAGCATCGGCCGCGGCGATGCCTGCTTCAGGTCGCTCGTTTTGATACGTTTGATCAAAGATGGGTCCAAGCCGAATATCTCCGCTGCCTTTAAAGCAAAGTCATACCTGCTTAGTTGTTCGCCGCCTCCGACATGAAAAATACCTGATCGTTTCAATTCGAATGATTTGATCATAGCCAGCGCCAGATCGCCTGCATAAGTCGGATTTCCAATCTGGTCGTCAACTACATTTATTTGTTTTCCGGATTTGAGGCTGTTGACAACCCATAAGGCAAAATTCTCTTTGATGCCTATTCCGCTGCCGTATAAAACATTTGTTCTAAGTATAACATAAGGCAATTCAGAGGAACGCAGGGCGTTTTCACTGGCAAGCTTTGATTTACCGTAATATCCGATCGGATAAGGTTTTGCTTCTTCATCATACGGACCGTTTTTTCCGTCAAACACATAATCAGACGATATGTGTATGATTTTTGCCCTTGTTTTCCTTGCCCCGTCAATAAGGTTCTCGACTGCCGTTACGTTGATCTTCCAGGTTTCCTCTCGGTGAGACTCGCACCAGTCAACATTAGTTGCAGCAGCGGCATTAAAAATCACGTCCGGCTGAAAACTTGACACGAGGCTTTTAACGTCGCTTCGATTTGTGAGGTCGAGTTGATTGTAATCGAAAAGCATATTATCAAAGACAAATGAACGTTCGATGGATGTATTCAATACTTCATAATCAGTCTGCGTACTTAGCAGTAACGAAAGACGCTGACCCAGAAGGCCGTTAGCACCGCAGATTAGAATTCTGTTCATCGCAGGCTTTCTTCAAGAATTGTGGCCGCATCAGTATTATAATCGCGATATTTAATGATTACCGGCGCATATATCGAGACTTTATGTTCCTGTCCGAATTGGGCTGACACGGCTCTCGTCCCTGGAACAACTACTGCTCCTTCAGGAATTACCAGAGGTGCCTTGTCGGTCTTCCTGTATATTTTTTCTTTAATCAGGTCGTATACCGGAGTAGAACCGGTTAGTATTACACCTGCAGCGATGACTGCCTTATTTTTTACGATTGTCCCTTCAAAGATTCCGCTGTTACCGCCGATAAAAACATCGTCTTCGATAATTACCGGCATTGCGCCGATGGGTTCCAATACGCCTCCTATTTGAGCAGCTGCACTGACGTGAATCCTTTTGCCCAGCTGTGCACATGAACCTACAAGCGCATGTGAATCTATCATTGTTTCGCTGTCTATATATGCACCGACGTTTGCATAAGCCGGAGGCATAATCATAACCCCGGGGGCTATATAAGATCCGTCACGGATTGAAGATCCTCCGGGAACGATTCGTATTTGGTTTTCTAAAGTAATTTTTTTGAGCGGATAAGTATTCTTATCAAAATACCTGAAATTCTCATCTATTGAGATATCTGAAAGCTCTCCGAGCCGAAAACCGAGCAGGATACCTTTTTTTACCCAATCGTTAACCATCCAGCCGCCGGTATTTGTACAGGCCTCTGATGGTGCGGCTGCACGGACATCGCCGCAATTTAAGAAGAACTTTAATTCATTGAATGCTTTTATTGCGAGCCTGCGATCTATCTTATCGAGGTCTTGTGCATAAAACGATTCAATTCTTTCTTTCAGATTCACCTAGTAATTCTGCCTTTCAGGAGCCATTGTTTGATTTCCCGTTAGATGCAGGTTTGTAAATAGTAATACCTAATTGTTCGAGCCTGTTTTTCAGTTCGTCCAGTTCAAGAGTATTTTTGATTGCAGCTCCTACTGCCGCTACTTTGTTGGCATATTCAGCTGCGATGAAACGGTCTTTGCATCTCAGATACTGGTATAGAAAAGCCGCTCCAAATATATCGCCGCATCCTGTTGTATCTGCTGTTTTTCCGAATGCAACGCCCTCGATATCCTTTCTCGTAAGCTTTTTATGAATATCCTGGGTAACTACAGTTGCGCCTTTGTCGCCGCGAGTTATTATGAGTGTTTCCACCATCAGTGTCATCATCTGGTTGATAAGTGTCTGTTCATCATATCCTTCAGATGAGAGTCCCAGTGCTTCTTCTTCATTCATCTGGATAGAGTTAAGCATGAAGCACCAGCGCCGCCAGTCGGTAAGCGGCCTGCGGAAGCGTTTGAATTCCTGGTCTATTCCAAGTGTAAGTGAATGAAAATCGAAATGAACTGGTATTCCATGTTCGCGGATCTCCATCCTGATAAAATCCAGTGTCTCCAGTGTTATATCGGAACCGGAAATCATATTGATTAAAACCGCATCCCCGTCGAGATATGACTTAATGCGGCTGAATGGTATAGGCGGTGAAATATGCTTGGAACATTCTATGGTTGCGTTTGCACCCTTGTTGAAGAAAAGGTGTATCTGGTTTGTGGGTCCTTTTATTTTAAAAATCCCGCTTGGATCGATATTCTTGTATTGAGTAATTCTTTCCATCAACTTTTCATAATCGGCCTGACCGGCGCCGAAGACCGGCTGAATACGGTCTCTGTCGCTCATTATATTTGCCAGTGTAAGCAGGGTGTACATTATGCCGCCAAAGTATTCCTGCGGGGCTTCTTTCTCGTCCGGATGGTGTATGACATCTTTGCACAGATGTCCTATTATTGTAATAATCATTTAGATTCTTCGAGTTGGTCCAAGGTCTGTGAGTGCCAGTTCATTTAAACGCCATAGTGCCTGGCAGGGGAAGTGATTTTCGTACAATGGTTTTCCGACAACAACAGAATCGACGCCGTATTTTTCAAGTTCCTGAAGGCGCATAAGGTCCTTATAATTGGACACTCCTCCGCGGGCTGTAATACGCACGCCGGTTTTTATTGCCAGTTCTTTAAGTGTATCATAAGGCAGCGATTTATCGTGTTCTCCATCTTCACGTTCGCCGAACAGTATACGCGACACTCCCAGATTAATCATTTTCACAGCCAGTTCAAGCGGTGTTAACTCTGTGGCTTCTGCGCCTCCTTTTATCGATACTTTTCCGCCTTCTGAAATGATCGCTACATCAATTTTGCGCGTACCGAATTCCTTTACCAGCTGTTCGATAAGTCCCGGTTGTTCGACTGCAGCCGTAGCGATAGATACCCTGTATACACCGAGATCCAGTACTCTTTTAATTTCGTCGTAAGTTCGAAGTCCGCCGCCCATTTGTATGGGGATATCGACAGTTTTTACCATCCTCCGGATAATATCTTCGTTGACGATGCGTCCTTCGGCAATCCCGTCCAGATCCACTACATGAATAGTTTTAGCATTTTCACCGCGCCACATTACTGCCAGTTCAACCGGGTCTACCGAGTATAAATGTTCTGAACCGGGTATACCATGGACAATTTCAACGGAACAATGATGGCTTATTTCTATTGCCGGATAAATTAGAATCATTTCAATACTTTATCAGTATCTTTAATTGAAAAGCCTTTTTAAAATATGATACTTTATTAAAATGCAGAAAAAAAAGGCCAGATTCAAGAAACAAAGAAAACCCGGGGAGTATTACCGGCTAAATCAGATTCGTCAATTCAAGAGGAAATCATTTAGAGCTAAGGTAGATATAATTGCGACTGCGAAGAAATCAACGTACTTTACATATTATGAATGAAAAAGCAAAGATACTAATAATAAGATTCAGTTCTATAGGCGATATCGTACTCTCTTCACTTTTAATCAGGATTCTACGCAAGCGTTTTCCGGCTTCACAGATTGATTTTGTTGTCCGCGATCAATATGCAGAGCTTATTCGCTGTAATCCTTATCTGAATTCTGTGATTGAATTCCGGACAGGAGGAGGATTTAATGATCTTCATAGGTTCGCCCAAAGAATTAAACAGGAAAAATATGATTTGCTTATTGATATTCATAATAGTCTGCGCAGCCGGTATATTCGCTATCTCAGCGGAGCAGGCGAAAAAATGAATGTCAATAAACGAATTTTTGCCCGAACAATGCTTGTGAAGTTTAAAAGGAATTACTACTATAGTTACGTATCTGTAGCTGATAGATACATCGAATCGCTTGGAATTTACGGAATAAAAAATGACCTGCAGGGGCTGGAACTTTTTATTCCGGACGAAATCGCAGATCGGGTATCAAATCTTGTATTGTCCCTTAAATCCAATAGATTCGGTAAAATTATTGGATTATGTCCGTCAGCCAGACATTTCACAAAACGATGGCCTGAAGAACGTTTTATTGAAGCAGGTGTTTCTTTATCGTGCGAATTAAACGCGAAAATTATTATATTTGGAGGCAAAGATGATACCGGATTATGTACGGCTGTCAAAGAAGGCATAAACAAAAGATCCGGTGATGAAATTGCCAGCAGTTTTTGCGGAAAATTTTCTTTATTCGAAACAGCCGCAGCCATAAAATCTTGCGACTTAATTGTAACGAACGATTCGGGATTGATGCATATTGCCGCTGCAATGAAGAGAAAAATTGTTGCGATATTCGGCTCTACGGTCCGTGAATTCGGTTTTTTCCCGATCGGCTCAGAAAATATCGTGCTGGAAAAAGAAAATCTTTATTGCAGGCCCTGTTCGCATATCGGCCGCAAAAATTGTCCTGAAAGGCATTTTAGATGTATGAACGAGATTACCGCAAGCGACGTTGTGAAAGCTGTAAAAAAGATAGCCGGAGAAGTAAAATAAAATTACAGGTTGTCTACGCCTGGAGTATGCAGAGGGAAAAAAGATGAAAAAAATATTGGAAGATAACGAGCTCTTGAATTCCAGTAATATTAAGGAATATTCAGAAAACCAGGTTATTGCCAACGAAGGCGATATTGAAGTCGGCTGGTATGTGCTGTTAAAGGGAAGAGTAGGTGTCTTTAAACATGATAAAAAGGTGGCGGAATTTTTTGAACATGGAGTTGTGTTCGGTGAATTAAGCAGTATACTTAATACTCCGAGAACCGCCACATTAATAGCAATTGAACCGACACGCGTAATACATTTTACAGCGACGCTTGATAATATAATCGAACATTATCCGAAAATGACGAAGCAAATTGTTATCAGTCTTGCAGAACGCCTGGCAAAAACAACGGATAATCTGATTACAGTAGCCGAAAAAGGCACCGAACTTAAATCCAGGTACTAGTGCCGTTTCCAATAAGCAGTATTGAATTTTAATTATACGATCATAAAAAGGAAGCGGGCATCAGCGCCTTTGTTAATAGAATTCGATTTTAAACCATAAGTTTTTTTTCAGAAGCAGCGCTGGTTTATTATCTTCGCCTCACATTCCCGCGTCCTGAGCGCTTTTCCGTATCTGATTTATCAGATTGCGGAGCTTGTGTCTTCTGTTGAGGCTGTTCCGTTCTTTTTTGTATTCTTTCCCGAACAACCGGCGGCTGGGAATTTTGTTTTTGCTCGTATCGCTGAATTAGTTCACGCCGCATTTCTTTTCTGTTCTGCGGTGTATTGTGCTCCAGTATTCTGGGCGCTGACTGGTGCGGCCGTTCCGCGTTTTTAATTTCCTGTTCGCGCTGCTGCTCCTGTTTGCGCGTATCACGCTGAACGCTGCGCTGAGAATTTTGATTCTCTGCTCTTGCAGGATTGCGAAGTGTACGTTCTTCAGTATTATTTTTCAATATGTTCTTTCGTTGTTCGTTTTTGTCGGCGTCTATCGATAAAGAACGGCTGCTCCGGCGTGCTTCTATCCGTTCTATGCTCTGCTGCATTTCATCTCTCGACGGACGATATACTTCTATCCTTTCAATATTCCCGCTGCGGTTTGAACGGGTAATGCGCTCTCCTTGCTGTCCCCGTGCATCCTGTACATCCACTCTTGATATTCGTGTTCTGCCGCGCTGCTCAATTGTCGATATATCAATTCCACGATTAATTATTCTATCGTTGTCCACTTTATAACTTGAACCCGTCCTCGTGGTACGAATAAGACGCCTTGTATGGCTTGTTGGTACTATATGTTTGTGATTGATGTGTTTGCCGAAATGGTGATACCTTACAAAATTCCAGTAGTGTACCGGTGCCGCCCAATGCGTCGTATATCTCAATCCGAATGAAATACTGAATGTTGCGTACGGCGGTAAGGGCGCCCAGCCGATATAATCATTATCATACCTCCATTCGACCCAGGCGGGTCCCCATACATCGTCCGGTACCCATACCCATCCGTAATAGTCATCAAAATACCAGCGGCCGTAGTGATATGTAATCCAGCCGAATGGCTCGTCTGACATCCAGTACCATCCGTAATCTGACCAGACCCATCTTCCGATTTGATAAGGCCGCCAGTAGGAATGAATGCGCAGCGGCCGCCAAACCCGGAGTCCTGTTTGTACCTGAATCCATTCACCGTGAGGGGAGAGAGAAGAATAGGAAAATCCTACACCGATACCGAACTCAATGTGACCAGGATTATGGCCTGCCCAGGCCTTTTCACTTAATACTGCTGCGCTTATAATTGATAAAAAGAATATTATTCGTTTCATGATACACCTCTTATCTGTTTTTTCTCTTGCTGTAATTTATGCAAGCTATGTGCCAGCAGAAGTGCCTGTTTATGGGTAGAATCGACCTGTTTGTATCTAAAGCATGTCCAAATCTCAGTGCATAATGTATGCTTCTTTATACAAAGAACAATAATACGACCCGGAGAGCAATACTATTTGTAAAAGTCATATATAAAGGTATACCGGAACGAAAAAGAATATGTGGAACGGGCAATCCTTATATTCAGCACTGCCGCCCTTTGATATAAATGATCAAACCATATTGTGGAAGACCGACTGAACGTCGTCGTCTTCTTCGATCTTATCGAGCAGTTCCTTGACTTCCTTTGCCTGTTCTTCCGATAATTCTTTTGTAGTGGTTGGAAGATATTGCAGTTCCGAACTGATTACATCGATTCCTTTTTCTTCAAAATATTTCAGCATCTTGCCGTAATCCTGGAACGAAGTGTAGATCAGAAGTTCCTGGTCATTCTGAACAAGATCATCAAGGCCATGGTCGATGAGTTCCAATTCGAATTCGTCAATATCTTTGATTTTCGGCGCGGATATACGGATGAGTCCCTTGCGCTCAAACATAAACATAAGAGATCCTGAAGCCCCTAGAGACCCGCCGCCTTTTGTAAAATAATGACGGATATTGGCAACCGTCCGCGTCGGATTATCAGTTGTGCATTCAACAACAACGGCGATTCCGTGAGGTGCATAACCCTCATATACAATTTCCTCGTACCCGGTCGTGTCTTTTTGGGATGCGCGTTTAATTGCCGCTTCGACCCGATCTTTCGGCATGTTCACGCTTTTTGCATTTTGTATGGCAATGCGAAGACGCGGATTGCCTTTCGGATCGGGGCCGCCAAGTTTAACTGCAATGCTGATATCTCTGCCAATCCTGTTGAATGCTTTCGACATCCGCGCAAATCGCGCAAACATTACGTATTTTCGTTTTTCGAATATCCTGCCCATATTGATATCTCAGATAAAATGAATAAAATTGAATCTGGTGCTTTTACTGACAAACCTTGTTTATGAGAAATTAGACTTTTTTGGAAGCGGCACTAGTGCCGTTTCCTATAAGTAGTATTGCATTTTAATTAATTTAACCAT
>JAFGLB010000061.1 GCA_016928255.1 Bacteroidota bacterium | reverse complement strand
TTAAATTCTTTGCTCAAATCGAAAAGAGTATTGAGTTCCTGAATTTTCCGGTCAAGATTGCGGTTTGCTTCTTTTACCTGGTCAATAATAAGTGCTTTTTCGATTGCCGCTCCCGACAAACCCACAAGTGATTGTATTAATTTTCTATCCGTCGTTGAATAGGGCATTTTAGACAAACGCTCGCCCAGAGTAATATATCCTACGATTCTTTGTTGTGAGAGAATTGGAATTATTAATGATTGATCGAATTTTTTCAGGAAATCGAGCCATACCGGATTATTCTTTTTAATTTTGGATACAACCTGCAGTGAACGCGGCGGCTTGTTTATCTCAATCATCTGTTTAACTGCTGAAGAATCGACTCCTTTCGCGGCAATTACCTGGAATAATTTCAGGTTTCTCTTTAGAAAGACCATGCCCCGAGATACCAGCATTTTTCCCATGAGAGTGCGAAGGACGGTACTCAGGATAAAATCCAGATCAAGGGAGGAATTAACAACGTTGCTGAATTCAAACAGCGGAAGGAAATCCGCGGCTTCCTTTCTATCCTGCACGATAATTTTATTACTTTTGCCTCTCACAGTTATCTCCGCGCCTGAGCTGTACTGTCCATGCGGTATTTTATCAGCCTTACCTCGTTACGCTTTCCGGGAATATAATTGTACTCCACTTTATCCATCAGCCTTTTCATAAGATATACACCCAGACCGCCGCGCCGTTTGTGGCCTAGGTGCTCTTTCAGGTCAGGAGGACGAATCTGAGACGGATCAAACGAATTACCGTTATCGTATATACGAATTTCAAACGAACGTGTGCCCGGGAATATGGATATTTCAATCTCTTTATCGGCCGCATATTGATATGCATGTTTGATAATGTTGGTGCAGGCTTCATCGACGGCCAGGATGATGCTTGCAATATCATCCTCCGAAAAGCCGTATTTGCGGGCGGCATGATCAATGAATTCCCGCACATCAGCAAGACTTTCGGTCCTACTGGGGATTCTTTTCGATATTTTTTTCTTTCCAGCTTCCATTAATTAACTGTCAATCTGACCTTGCTACAATTATTTTTTACGTTCTCCGAATCTCAGCACTGCTTCCTGTTCATCTTTAAAGATTTCATAGAGAAGCGGAAAACCCAGAAGATCGAATACGTTGTATACTTTCGCCGACATGTTTGTCAGTTTGATGTCTCCCATATTCTTCCTGATGTCTTCGACATACGCCATGAAAACACCCAATCCGGCGCTGCTGATATAAGAAAGATCCCGGCAGTTGACAACAACGTTGTATTTCTTTTCATCAATCAACTTCTGAAAAGCGGTCTCAAGATCGGGTGCGGTATGAGCATCAAGGTATCCCTTGAGTTCGATAATGCTTACACCTTCCCCGTCCCTGTGGTGGATTTTAAAATCTGTCATTGTACTCTCCTTCTTGTAACTCTATTACTGCAATTGCCTGCATCTCCGTCCTTTTTTTCTAATTAGAATTTCCGAGCCATTTAACTACTACCAGTGTTACATCATCGGAATATGTCTCCTGTCCGATAAACGCTTTTACGCTGTTTAAAATTTCATCTTTCATTGCTTCCGCCGAACAATCCCTGCACTCCCTTGCAATTTTTACCAGTCGTTCATAACCAAATTCTTCCATGTTCTCATTATGCGCTTCTGTAATTCCGTCGGTATAGAAAATACAGATATCTCCTCGTTTCAATTTGATTATCCGCTCCTCTGTCGCCTGTTCAAACTGAGATCCATTCGTCAATCCCAGTCCGATTCCCGATGACTTTATTAATTCCGAGGTCTCGTCCGAAATATATAACACCGGGCAGTGCCCAGCGCGCGCCATTGTCAGTGTAGCTTTCGAAATATCCAGCACCGCATAGACAGCGCTTATAAACGCATTTTTTTCAAGGCTCGACAGCAGTGTGTCGTTCGCACGAAGCAGCAATTCCCTCGGTGTTCTGCAAATTTTGCTCAACGACAGAACAATTCCTTTTACTTCCGCCATATAGAAGGCAGCCGAGACACCTTTTCCAGACACGTCGCCTATAACTATTCCCACGGACTCATCCGAAAGATTTATGACGTCGTAATAATCACCGCCGACTTCTAAAGAAGACTCCGATATTGCCGCAAACTCTACCGCAGAAATAACCGGCAGCTGCTGCGGCAGCAGCCGTTTCTGCATCTTCTGCGCCACCATCATTTCCTGATGGTACCTCTCGCGTTCTATAGACCTGGCTATCAATCTTGAATTCTCAATAGCGATACTCACATGATCGGCAAATGTCTTCATTACGTCAATATCTTCCTGATCAAAAGAATTTTGAAATTCCTTGGTCGCATGAAGCACGCCTATGAGCTTTCCATGTGAAAGAAGAGGTATGGAAAGAAGCGATCCCCGCGCAACGCCTTTTTCTTTAAGGCTTTTTGTTCTGCGGTCGAACCAGATATCCTCTATCAGCAGTACCTTAGGAGAGTCTAAAATATAACGTCTCAATTGTGTAGAATCACTTTTTCCATAAAGCTCTATTTCTTCATGGGTGATGTTCTTCTTGGAGACCACTTCGACCGACATTTCGCCTGTTTTGTCATCAAACGAAAACAACTCCAGCCAGACACTGCGTGCATCGCAGACCTCCATGGTCATCTGAGTTACTGTATTGACCAGGTCGTTAAAATCAAAAACCTGTGTTACCAGGCGGCTCAGATTGTGCAGTGAGTTTAATTCCGATTGTTTCTTTTCAAATACTTCCGCCGTTGGCAGGTGGAAAAGCGTGCTGATAAAAGCGACTCCGAAATAAATCGTGCCGAATATTGCATTAAGCCATATGAAAGAATGCAGGGGCTTGCTGTACGAAACAATTGCGTTATTGCTGCCCAAACCGCTGGCGAGGAACACATCCAGCATAATAAGAGAAATGAACAATAAAATGGAATACACGATTGAATACACCTTTTCACGCTTGGAAAGATACACAATCCAATTCTGTTTGAAGGAGTTCATTACGATAAGACATATTGCGCCTGCATAAAAAATATGCGGAATGAACATATCTTCCAGGTGAATAAACGAAAGCTCGCCTGCGCAGGCTGCAAATACAAATACAAGATATGCAAGATAGTACCTTCGTGTTGTTTTCTTTCTCTTAAAAAAAACGAGATCGCGCAGAGTCAGCATAATATACAATGCAAGAACAGCGAGTATCAGCGTGATCAATGTTGAAAATATCATGAAAACAGCCGAACGATAAAAATTCATCGCGTCCCTGCTGTAAAACTCGGGAGGCTGAAAAATGATTGCGATTCCAATAAACAAGAGAGACAAAACAATCATTAAGAAAAGCCTGCTGATTCCTTTAGGCGCGCTGTGCGGAGAGGATTTATACCGGTTTATTATATACAATGAAATTAACACGAATGAGAGAATTACTACAAACTCGCGAATCACCACCAGGCTTGAAAATTCCATTTTCACGGCAACGCTTACCACATCGTACATGTATACGAAAGGTAGAAGCACTGCTGGAATCAGTAAAAATAGTATTCGCTTTATTCTGGACACATTTTACCCGCTAAATCAGAAATATATGATATTTACTCATATTTATGATTCGTTAAATCAGAAGAAAAGTTACAAAAAGAAATAACAAGATTGAAGAGATAATAAAAGGTAGTAGTGGGCTATTTTAAGATTCCCGATTACAACATTCGGGAATGACACATTCCTTTTTTGTCATTTCCGCGGATTTTTAGTCCGTTTCGATAGTTATATCGAAACGCGATCTCGACAAAGTCGGACGGGAATCTTAATATGGTTAATAAGGGGTAGTTATTATTCATTCTTTCCCGCTCCATAAAAAAAAAGACTAACACCTGTTTTTATTGAAAAAAAAGGCATTAGTCTATATTTAACTGTTTGTTATAAGTTACGAACTGAATTCTGCTATAAAACGGTCGGCTTCTCTTGCATACGGCGATGCAGGAAACTCTTTTTTCAGTATCTGGAGAATTTCCACGGCCTTATCTTTTTTTCCTGCGGCGGCATAATTGATCGCCGCCCTTTGCAGGTTATGCGGTGCCTGTACATTCGTCATATTCTTCGAAGCTGCTTTTTCATAATATGAAGCCGCCTTGTCAAAGCTGCCTTTAACTTCGTAACAAGCCGCAGCGCCTGCGATTGCCGAAGACGTGATCATCTTATCGCTTATACTGATATCATCATAGCATTCAAGCGCTTTATCATATTCTTTTAAGGCATAATATGAATTTGCCAGATACAGCTTGGCCAGCTGTCCCGCATTTGTGCTTCCTTCTTCGTTTACAATGGCCTGCAGACCCATAATACCTTCCTGCGGAATGCCTGCCACCGCCAAATTGTAATTACCCTGATCGTAATATGGAATAATTCTTGCCAGCGCAGCAGTTGCTTTTTCATTGGACTCGGCTCTATTCTCTGTCCATAGAAAAATAACTACCGCTGCGGCAATTAATCCGATTACGGCATAAGTAATATTCTTTGAATTTTTTTCAACCCAGCCGCGGGCGTTAAAATATGTGGTTATGAGTTTATCTTCTTTTATCTCTCTTCGAGAAATCTTTTTTTGTGGTTTAAGCATATTAGTTCCTGATTCGATTAGTTAATTATTTATTCGTACGCCCGAGGCGATTCGAACGCCTGACCTACAGCTCCGGAGGCTGTCGCTCTATCCAGCTGAGCTACGGGCGCGTCGATGTTGCTAAAAATAGCTGAGTCCCGCCAAACGGCGGGATTCTGAAAATTGCATCTGCTCGTATAATGCACTC
>JAFGLB010000060.1 GCA_016928255.1 Bacteroidota bacterium | reverse complement strand
TTGAATATCGTTTTAATCATCGTGAAGATAATCTCTTAAAACTCTTCACTAATATATATTTCGGTTACGTTTCTACCTAATTACCTATTTTTATATAGTAAAACATTTGTATTTATTTGTAAAAAATTACAGCATAATCAATTTAAAAAGGAATAAGTCAGGCGGATTCTAAATAGACGTAGGGTGATGAAGAGAAATAGTGAATGGACGCTACCCAAAGCATATTAAGACGCTTTTAGTCAAGCTGCCGTCAAAGCTTGAAAAATAGTTTGCAGAAGAATGATTCAGAATTGTACCTGTTCGCCTGCGGGATTCGCAAGAGTGCAGGATCGATAATTTTATTCTCTACTATGGTTCAGACTTAAAATCTTGTGTCCTGCAAAGGGTGTGCGGGTTCTCAGCCAGAGGCTGATGCGCTCGTCAGAGTGCGACGCAGTCTGTCGACCTTTGGCGCAGAGTCCCGCCCGCGGCACTGTAAGCACTTGCCTAAAAAAACCCATTAATTATTACCACAAAAAGAAATAATGGTGATTTGTAACAATTCATACCAAAAAGTTTTTAAAAAGAACCGCCTTTGCGCATCTTTGCGCCTTCTCAGCGTTCTTTGCGGTTATGTCTTATCCAAAGCCTTAAATATAAACGCAAAGGGCACGAAGCAAGCGCCAAGTTAATCACAGGTTATATTTTATTTCAAGTTATTTAAAAGAACCGCCTTTGCGCATCTTTGCGCCTTCTCAGCGTTCTTTGCGGTTATGTTTTGACTAATGCCTTAAATATAAACGCAAAGAGCAATAAGCAGCTGCCAGGAACGCAAAATATTTTGTCTGATACTTTAGTTTTATCTTTTTGGAAAATTTGTTATTATTGAATGTTAACTCGTCCGGTCATCCACGATTAATATAGTTGTGTATGTTTTAAGAATATTACTGAGTTTAATCGCTGTTTCCCTGACAGCCTCAATATCTGCAATTTTCAGTAAATCGATAAGGTTGTGTAATTTTAAGGCAAACAGGAAATGGAATCAGGAATGAAGAAAGGAATTGAAATGGCGGATCAGAATGAAAAAGAATTAGTATTTCTGGATCGTAATGAAAATAATTACGGCCCGGCTCCCAAATGCTATGAGGTTTTGAAAAACATCGATTTTCGGCGGTTAAGCTGGTATTCAAGATTCTATGAAAAAAATACGAAAGGAGAATTGTCGCTTCGGCTGGCTAAAGAATATAACCTTCCGGAAAAAAGTATTGTTATGGGTTACGGCGGCGAGGATCTTCTTAAATCCTTAATTCACTGCTACCTTAAAAAAGGCGAGACACTTCTGATACCTTCTTTCTCCTGGTGGTATTATAAATCCATTGCATCAGAAGTCGGTGGAAATACTGCTGAGTATCCGCTATATGTAGGTGAAGAAAGTTATCATTATGATATCGAGGGAACAATAAAGGTATATCGCGAGCTAAAACCGAGAATTGTATTTATCAGTTCGCCTAATAATCCGACCGGCAACAGCCTGACTCCCGAACAGCTTTATCAGATACTTGATGAAATGAAAGACGCGATCGTCGTTCTGGATGAAGCATATGCTATGTTCAAGACTACGGATAAGGATTATGTTAAAAAAATTGTAGAAAAATATCCCAATACAGCCATTATCAGGACGTTCTCAAAATATTATGCGCTGGCAGGTGTAAGGATCGGCTTCGCGCTAATCGGCAAAGAACTGGATCGTTTTGAACTGCTTGCATCCAAATATCTGGGTTACGACCGGATAAATGAACAGATAGCCATTGCTGCACTGGATTCAACGCCGTATTATGAAAAAATAACAGCGCAGATGAATCAGGATAAGAAAATGTTCTATGATGAATTCTGCAAACTCCCCGGATTCAAACCATATCTCTCGGATGCAAATTTTATGCTTGTCGATATGGAAAAAAGTAAAATGGCCGCGATGGATGAATTTCTGAAGAAAAAAGGATTTGTTATAAAATTCCTTAATGAGAAGGTCCTGAATTCTCAGGTGCGTATTACGATCGGTACTCATGAGCAAAATACCCAATTGATAAACGCCATCAAAGAATTTGCGGCCGGGTAAGCGGCGACAAGCAACCGTTCATGAAACTTGCTGAAGAATATAAAAAATCGCTTAAGCATATCGAAGCGGAGGAATTGCTCGATCTGTGTTTCTACCGTATTATCTCTTTTCTATTTGTTAAAATTATTCTCCCTTTTCCCATAACACCGAATCAGCTGTCCGTAGCTGCACTTATAATGGGAGTGGTCAGCGCTGTTTTCTATTCCTTTGGAAGTAAAGAGGCATTTTTAATTGCTGCAGCATTTTATGCAGTATATTATTTATTCGATCTCAGCGACGGGCAGGTTGCACGCCTGAAAAAGAACGGCACCCGGCTCGGCCGGATCATAGACGGTATTGCAGATTATGTCACTCATCTTTCTGTTTATATCGGTTTGGGCATAGGGCTTGGCGATGATATCAATATTTGGTTTCTGGTAATTGCGGCTTTAATTTGCATGATGGGTCATGCTGTGCTGTTCGATTTTTACCGAAACCGCTATCTGGAATATAAACTGGGGACTATAAGTCTTTACGGCGAGGATCTAAAACAATTCCAGCAGGAATATGAAGAGCTGAAAAAAATACCGGGAAAACTAATAGAGAAATCAATTTATTTTTTGTATCTGAAATACCTGGCTGTGCAGCAGTTCTTTATTCTGAAATCGGCAAAAGAACAGAAAACCAAAAGATTTGACACGGAAGAATTTTTGAAGAAGAATAAATCAATCATCCGGTTATGGTCTTTTATGGGCAGTTCCCTGCATATTACTCTGCTTATTGTAATGTCGGTAATGAATAGAATTGATTTATATCTTTATGGAATTCTTATTTTTATTAATATTTATACTGTATTTATGATTATTCTGCAGACCTTTACAGATTCAAGAACTAAATTAGCAGAAAAGGATGTTGTTTAATGCATGCTGTAATTCTTGTCGCCGGTATAGCTTCCAGATTAAGACCATTAACTGATACCACTCCCAAATGCCTCCTAAAAGTTAAGGGCAAACCGATTCTCGGAATGATGATTGAAAATCTGAGTCTGTCCGGAATTGAAAATTTCGTCTTTGTTACAGGATACCTGGAAGAAAAAATTCATCATTTTATAAAAGATAATTTTCCCGGAATTAAAGCGGCATTTATTACCAACGAAATATTTGCATCGACGAATAATATTTATTCTTTATGGCTGGCAAAAGAAGCGGTAAAATCGAAGGATTTTTTACTGCTGGATGGAGATATTGTATTTGACAGGAAAATCATCGATTTACTCTTGAACGGGAAACGTCATTCCGCTCTCGCATTAAGAACAAACGGACATGTAGGCGAAGAAGACATGAAAGTAATGACGGATAAGGACGGATTCGTGAAGGAAATAAATAAAACCATGAGTCCGGCAGATGCTGCAGGAGAATCCATAGGCATAGAGCTGTTCCTGAAGGATACTTCAACAATACTATTCGACGAGTTGGAAGTGATGATGGAGCGCGAGAAGAAGGTCAATGTCTGGTATGAAGAAGCTTTCCAGAGGATTGTTAATCTCGGAACTAAGATCGCGGCCGTTGATGTTGGCGATTTGAAATGCATGGAGCTGGATACAGTCGAAGATTTTAGAAGTGCAGATAAAATTTAGTCTGCTTTTCTGCACCGCGTGATTTATCATGAGAACGATGTTCTTGGTGCGAATAAAGCCGGCATCCGCGCTGTATGGTTTGATCCTAATTCCTCGCAAAACAAAACAGGCGAAATGCACAAAACGATACATAATTTAAATGAATTGCCCTCTGTACTTTAAAATTCATGCTCTTGACTGCCGCAATTTGCTTTAGTATCTTCAATTCGTAATTATTTACTGTGCCAGAACGTCGTATATTAAGTATCAGTGATAAAAAATATTGAGGATGTCATGAATTTATCTATCTATGATATATTATCGCATCTTATTCCAGGCTTTCTTGTATATGCATCAATGCTGTATTCGTTTAACATTGATATTGATAAATATTCCACAATCACTGCGACTGCACTTGCGTACTTTATCGGATATATTATCAATGCGATATCAAGCTGGTCTGAAAGTATCTTGCATTTGTCCTGGGGAGGAAAACCCTCCGATAACCTGCTGGAGGGAAAACCAATCTGGAAAGTAGCAATGTTCGAGGGAAAGAGAGTGAAAAAAATGCTGTTGGCTGACTGCGGGAATAAGCATGCAAGTAATGATGAACTATTCGAATTCGCAAGGCGAAATGTAAATTTCGATGCAGGCACGCATTTATCTGATTTTAATGCTGCATATTCTTTTTCAAGGAGTATCCTGATCAGTGTTTTATTCGGGATGATATTAGTAATAGTATCGAATCCTGATGTATACCTGATTATCACAGGTATAGTAATCTTTTTTATTACATGGCTGAGAACGAAACAAAAGACATACTATTTTGTTCGCGAAGTATTCATTGAATACATGAAGCTGAAAAATATAAACAAGCCTTATAAGAGAAAAACACAATAAAACAGGAGTGTCTTTTGGCAGTATTTTTGATTCCCTGGAATTACATCACCAACTGGTTAGATAGACACTTGTTTGACAGGCTGCAGTTTACTATTTTCTTTCCAGTGCCTTTTTTGAGAAACCTTGTTTATAAAACGCAAGATTAATTTTTAGAAGTGGCACCAGGTTAAAGGTAATAAGTAATTCTGTTTGCTTAACGGAACAAAATAGTATAACAAAAGGATTGCCCCGTCTGTTCAGATTTATTTTTTAAGATCCATTGTAAACATAGAATATGAAATCCAGATTATTTTCAGCAATTATACTAATATTGACAATTACCTTACCTGTTTCAGCGCAGTCTATTGATTCCGTAAAAATGATTTTCGAGAATCATAGAAAATATGATCCGTCTGCAAATGCAGAAGAAAACATTCAGTATGCCGTTGTAACGGCGAAAAAGTTGAACAAGCGGATCATACTTGATGTCGGCGGTGAATGGTGCTCCTGGTGCCATCGTCTGGACAGCCTTTTTATACGCAATAAAGATCTTAATGATTATCTGAATGAGCATTACATCGTTGTAAAAATCAATGTTAGTAAAGAAAATAAAAACGAAGCAGTGCTTTCGAAATATCCGAAGATTTCCGGCTATCCGTATATTTTTGTATTGAATAAAAAAGGTAAGCTGGTATATTCGCAGAATACAGAAGAGTGGGAATATCCGAAAGATTCTCCGATAAAAGGATATAATAAAGAAAAGGTTTTCGAGTCTTTAAAGAAATGGGCAAAATAATTGCTATGCAGAGGTTGATATGACGTCAGTTGAGCAGCGTAAAATGGTTCAGCGGCTGAAACAAGCAACAGCAAAAATGAGTTCAAGCGAGAGGCAGTCGTTCGAAATGATGGTGAAAAGAGACAGGGATGACGAAGAACTCGATACTCTCACTATGACAAAACTAAGGCAGCTGTATGAAAAATATTTCCCGAAAAATACAAAAGAATCCATTGAAGAGAGATGGAGCAAACTGACCGGCAAGCCGAAAGACGGGAGTACGCAATGAAAATTTTTATCCTGCTGCTCCTGGTGTTGCTCGTTTCTTGTGAATCCGAGAAAAAACCAATATTAAAAGATATATCCGGGGATGCTGCTCTTATAAGACGTGAGATAGCGGATTTTTACGAGGGGCTTAATAATGCCTATAACGGTATTCCAATAAATACGGACAGCTTATTTGATTATTATTTTGAAAGTGATGTCTATTATGTAACCTACTGGGGAATAACGGAACCGATCGACACGACAAAATCGAGACTGCAGCGTGCATTACCGGGAATAGAAGGTTATAAAAACCGGTTGGAAAGCATGTTTGTCAGGGTTTATGACGAAGGCGCATATGCTTTTTTCATACTAAGGCAGGCATATATGCTGAATGGAAAAGAAATGGATGAATATTTGCCCACGACATTTATACTTGAGCGCAGGGCGGACAGGTGGAAGATTGTTCATTCTCATCGTTCGGCCGATTTTCAGACTATTAATCGTCTTATGGAAATCGCACGGCAGACAAAGCAAAAGCCCCGTTGAAAATGATCAACGGGGCTTTATTCGTTCAAAGAAATTTTATTAATTCTACATTTCTTCCGATGCTGCACGCTGAGAACGGCGGATTGCTTTTGCCTGTTTCATGCGTTTCTTGACCGAGGGTTTAGTGAAAAATGCGCGCTTCTTTACTTCTTTCAGAATGCCGGATCTTTCATATTTTTTCTTAAAACGTCTGATAGCGCGGTCAATTGGTTCATTTTCACCAATAATAATACCGACCAAGAAATTCACCTCCTTATATTCAGGATAAAAAACTAATAAATATTCAGTTTATTCGACTATATTTTCAAGCAGTTTTCGCTCGCCAAATTTCTCAAATGTAACGATGATTGACGGTTCTCCGTTGGACATTCTGTCCTTTCGTATAACCTTACCCACATCGTCCCATTCGGAATGATAAATATTCTCGCCTACCGAAAATACCTTATCTTTTGCATATGGAGTGCACTGGTTCCGATCAATAGGCATAGCACGTTTTTTCTTTGTCTGACTCTCAGGCGAGAGAGTCAGCAGTGCGCTGTGTTTGCATTTACAGCATCTGTACCAGATCTTCGATGCTTCCGTGCCGTTTGCGTCGGATGGCTGACCGCCGATAAATTCCATTTTAGTTTCCCGCCGGCAGTATGCACATTGGTGCATGATATATTTTACCTTGGCCATTATAATTCCTTTTTGACCCCTAACCGGGTCTCTTTAAGAGTTAACTAATTCATATATGAACTAACAAGAACAAGCTAACTAACTATACAAGATACGCATAATCGTCAGGGAAGTCAAGTTTCGCAATTTTTTGACTTTAAGCTTATTTTGTTATATTTTAATATAATTATGTATTAAATAAGGTTAAAAACAGCGTTTGTCAGCAGAACATCAGCACCATAAATCAAAGAAAAAGCGGTATACCATCGTAATGATGCCGGACGAAGAAGCCGGTAAGGCAAAAAATTTCCGGTTGACTTTCTGGCAACTTGCGGGAGGGATTGCAGTTTTTGTTTTATCATCGATAATACTCATTGTATTGGCATTGACATATACTCCGCTTGGTGAGATTTTTCCGCTTTCAAACAGGGGACTTGAAAACAAGTACAACAAAGAATTGATTTCTCTTAATCAGCGGGTATCGAGTTTAATGGAACAGCTTGTCGATCTTCGAAGTTATAATGTTAAGCTGAGGCGTGCGTTCGGCGAAGATGTAACGTTATCTGATTCAGGGACAGTCAATATAGCGGCAAGAGCTCCCCAGCCCGAGAGAAATGAATCAGTTCAGCAGGAACAGGCAGCAACCAGATCTTACCAGATGATGAATCCCGTACGTCAGGTAACACCTGCACGTGCGGCAAATCTGGGATCTATAGATCGAAGTGTAGTATCCTTTCCCGCAATATATCCGACAGAAGGATACATGACGCGCGGATTTGAACCCGAGAAAAATCATTTTGGGATAGATATTGCAGGCAAGAAAGGCAAGCTTATCGTTGCCGCAGCGGACGGGAATGTGGTTTTTTCCGGCTGGACATATAACGACGGATATGTAATCATTATTTCTCATTCAAGTGGTTTTTTAAGTTTTTATAAGCACAATCAATCGTTATTAAAAACAGCAGGTTCGTTTGTCCGGCGCGGCGATCCAATTGCAACGCTGGGCGATTCCGGCACCACAAGTTCCGGTCCGCATCTGCATTTTGAAATATGGAAGAATGGGACTCCGGTCGATCCTTCCGTTTATTTGATTAATTACTTTATATAGAGGTGATCCGTGTCTACGAAGATAGATCCTATTAAGGAAATGAATGTAATCGGTGCGGGGACAGTTGTTGAAGGTAAAGTAAGAAGCCAGGGCAGCGTGCGTATAGACGGCAAACTTGTTGGTGAATTAACAGCGAGTGAATCGCTTGCCGTGGGCAACACGGGAGAAATTGACGGCAATATTACCGCAAAAAATGTGACCATCGGCGGGAAAGTAAAAGGTACGATCAATGTGTCTGAAAAAGTCGTATTTGAAGGCAAATCGGTTGTCCGTGCAGATATACGTGCTACCCGTTTGGTTATTGATGAAGGTTCTATCTTTGACGGAAAGGTCTCTATGACCGATAGAACTCCGGCATACGAGGTGAAACATTAACAGTAAATAGATCGGAGATGTAAGCGTTAAAATGGAAAATAAATCTCCGAACAGCGAAACGCAGGAAAAGAATAATAAGGCCGGGATCCAGAAGACTTATCGCGAGTATGCTCCGTTTTTAACGCTTGGATTTCAAATGGCAGCTGCAGTTGTTGTTTTCTTTTTCCTTGGTGATTGGCTCGATAATCGATACGGAATAGAACCGGCGGGAAAATTGGTAGGTGCAGCGATCGGGATAATCGGCGGGCTTATAAAATTTATTAAATCAGTTGCTTCAATAACTGAAAATGAAAAACGGAATCAGATAAGCAGCAAAGATGAACATTAATTGGTCTTTTTTACGATTAATATTTATAAGCTATGCATTTACGGCGATCCTGGCCTATTATCCGGTCTCGGAATTTGCTACAGGGGAGATGGTGCTGAGTATTATTGCCGGCAGTATAATGAGTCTTGTAAACCTGTTGCTTGGATATTTTGCAATTGAATTTTCTTTCGATCGATCGCATACAACATTTTTAAAATACGTTTTGGGAGGTATGGTTGTTCGTCTGGTATTGATGTGGGGTGCTTTTTTACTTTTGATTTGGCTGTACGGTTTCCATGCTGCAGCATTGATGCTGACGTTATTATTCTTTTATGTAATGAATTTGGCATTGGAAATTTATTATCTTCAAAAAAGAGTCACTACAAAAAAATAAAACGAGAAAGAACTGATGTTCGAAAATTCATCGGTGCATGATACAGTTCAACAAGCGTCTGTCAGTGCGGCTGACAGTATAAAGCAGGTTTTGAGTCATGGAGCATCTGAGCATGGTGAAGAATTCAGTTTTTTGCACCTTCTTGATCATACGAAAGATTCTCAGATTGTTGAATTACCGGGTTTCCATTTTACTCTGCCAAAGTTACCACCGTTACAGATAGGCGGTTTAATGATCGATATTTCACCTACAAAGCATGTATTTTTCCTGGTACTCTGCGCTGTTATTCTTGTTATTATAGCCGTCACTGCAGTTCGTGCTTATCGTAAAAATATGGTTCCGCATGGATTCGTAAATCTTTTTGAAATACTGGTGCTGTTCATTCGTGATGAAGTGGCTGTCCCTAATATGGGACATGGAGGTATAAAATATCTCCCGTATCTCCTTACAACGTTCTTTTATATCCTTGTCATGAATTTAATCGGATTGATACCGTACGGCGCAACTGCTACCAGCAATGTTATGGTCACTGCAGGTCTGGCAATCGTTGCTTTTTTTATGATCCAGATATCTGCAATTCGCTCGCAGGGCCTTAAGCATTATCTTCTGCACCTTACAGGGGGTGTGCACTGGGGATTGTGGATTATTATGATTCCTATCGAGATACTGGGATTGTTTACAAAACCATTCGCACTCTGTATTCGTCTTTTTGCCAATATGAGCGCAGGGCACATAGTAATTTTATCGCTTCTGGGCCTAATTTTTATGTTTCACTCGGTACTTGTCGCCCCGGCGTCGGTCGCTTTTGCTTTGTTCGTTAATATGCTGGAATTATTTGTGGCCGTTTTACAGGCATATATTTTTACGATGCTGACATCGGTTTTTATGGGATTCGGAATACAGACGGAACAAGAAAATCATTAAGAACATTAAATCATAACGCAATAAAATCATTTATATAGACAGGAGAATTGTTCAATGGATGCAAATGCAATAGCTTATCTCGCCTCAGGATTCGGAGCCGCACTTGTCATTATCGGTGCTTCATTCGGAATTGGAAAAATTGCTGCGGCTACAATGGAAGCAAGCGGGCGCCAGCCGGAAGTCGCCGCCCAGTTAAGAACTGCAATGATCATTTCTGCAGCACTTATTGAAGGCGTTACATTTTTCGCACTTGTTATTTGTATAATTTTGGCTATAAAATAAGGTCTGATATATGCTTGAGATTAATCCGGGTCTGATTATTTGGACTGTCGTTACATTCGTATGTTTGGCTGCAGTGCTGGGAAAATTTGCATGGAAACCGATGCTCAAAATGCTGGGTGAGCGCGAAGATAAGATTCGCGGCGCACTGGAAGAAGCAGACCGTGCACGTTCGGAAGCAGCTGAATTAATAAAACAAAACGAGAAAAATTTGGCGCGTGCTGAAGAAGAATACCAGAAGATGATCCGTGAAAGCAAAGTACTCGCAGAAAAGCTTAAGGAAGAAATAGTTGCTAAAGCTAAACAGCAGGCCCAGCAGGAATTAAAGCTTGCATCTGAAGAGATACAGCGCAGTACGGATGCCGCCAAGCAGAAACTGCGGGCGGAAGTGGCCGACCTGGCTGTAAAAGCAGCGGAAAAAATTCTCGAAGAAACACTCGATGATAAAAAGCAGAAACAGCTCATAGATTCCGTTATGAATAAATTACCTAAGAATTAACGAATTATGAGTAATCTAAGAATAGCAAATCGTTATGCTGAAGCATTATTAACTTCGGCTGAAGAACTGAAGGTTCTGAAGAATGTCAGCGATGATATATCGCTTCTGCAAAGAATCATCAATGACTCGAAGGAGTTTCAACTTTTCCTGAAGAGCCCGATAATAAAGACCGAGAAGAAGCGGCAGGTATTTGAAGAGATTTTCGGAAAAACTGTCCAGCCGCTTACATTAAGATTTCTTATTCTTCTTGCTGAAAAAGGAAGGGAAAGTGTTCTCCCGGGAATTATCGAAGCGTTCTTTATTCTGCAGGATGAGAGACTGGGAATTGCAAACGTGCACGTGAAAGCGGCTGCTGAATTATCGGCACAGCAGACTATTCAGCTTCAGCAGAAGTTCGAAGCTTATTCAAAAAAGAAAGTTCGTGTCGACGTAAGCGTGAATCCCGGATTAATAGGCGGCTTTGTGGCTTATATCGGAGATACGATGTTTGACGGAAGCGTAAAACATCAGCTCGAATTGCTGCGTAAGAAGTTTACAGAAGAAATTACCGCAGTATAACCTGCGGATAAAAAATTTTTTAAACAATATTGGAAAACATACGGCCGGAATACGGCCTGAGGTTTATTGAGGAATAAAATGGCAGAAGTAAAACCAGATGAAGTGTCAGCGATACTGAGAAAACAGCTTTCAGGTTTTGAAAAAGAAGTGGATGTATACGATGTCGGGACAGTATTGCAGGTCGGCGACGGTATTGCCCGCATATACGGCCTTTCAAAAGTTATGGCAAGCGAGCTGGTAGAGTTTCCCGGCAATGTATTCGGTATGACGCTGAATTTAGAAGAAGATAATGTCGGCTGTGTCATATTTGGCGATTCTACTCATATTAAAGAAGGCGATATTGTAAAACGGACAGGCCGGGTTGCATCCATGCCGGTAAGTGAAAAGATGCTCGGACGTGTAATAACGCCGCTGGGCCAGCCGCTGGATGGCAAAGGTCCTATTAAAACAGACTCATATATGCCTCTGGAGCGCAAAGCTCTCGGTGTTATTGCTAGAAGTCCGGTTAAAGAGCCCTTACAAACCGGGATTAAACCGGTAGACGGCATGATACCTATCGGTCGCGGTCAGCGCGAATTGATCATAGGCGACCGCCAGACCGGGAAGACAGCTATCGCTATCGATACTATTATCAATCAAAAATATACACATACCGAGAAAGCGAAAAAACAGGGCATCAAACCTGTGTACTGTATTTATGTAGCGATCGGACAAAAGGGTTCCACCGTTGCGCAGGTTGTGGCTACTCTTGAAGAAAATGGAGCGATGGATTACACTACGGTAATTCATGCGTCTGCCAGCGATTCAGCGCCGATGCAGTTTATTGCTCCTTATGCGGGAGTCACATTCGGAGAATTTTTCCGCGATTCCAGCCGTCACGCTCTTGTAATTTATGACGACCTGTCCAAGCACGCACAGGCTTACCGCCAGATGTCTCTGCTTCTGCGGCGACCCCCGGGACGCGAAGCTTATCCCGGCGATGTATTCTATCTGCACTCAAGACTGCTTGAACGGGCATCAAAACTAAGTGATAAACTTGGCGGCGGCAGTCTTACTGCATTGCCGATTATCGAAACTCAGGCAAATGACGTTTCGGCCTATATTCCGACAAATGTTATTTCTATTACTGACGGCCAGATTTATCTTGAACCCAGCTTGTTTAATGCCGGTGTGCGTCCTGCAATCAACGTTGGAATTTCAGTCTCACGTGTCGGCGGGAATGCACAAATTAAGGCAATGAAACGAGTAGCCGGAAGACTGCGTATGGACCTGGCGCAGTACCGTGAACTGGAAGCTTTTGCCAAATTCGGCTCAGATCTCGATAAATCTACTCAGCAGACACTTCGCAGAGGTTCACACCTTGTCGAGCTTCTTAAGCAAGGGCAGTATATTCCAATGCCTGTGGAAAAACAGGTAGCGAGCATGTTTACAGGTACAAACGGATATCTTGATGAACTGCCGCTGGCAGAGGTAAAGCGGTTCGAACAGGAATTTCTCGATATGATGGACATGAAGTATGCCGATATTCTTGAGAAAATCGCAGATACAAAAGAACTGTCAAAAGAAACAGAAGAAAAATTGCATTCGATTGCAAAAGAATTTGTTAAGAAATTTATAGAGACAATAAAATAAACTGTGGCGACATTAAGAGAAATACGCCGCCGTGTGGTAGGCGTAAAAAATACGCAAAAAATAACAAAGGCGATGAAAATGGTTGCAGCGGCAAAACTGCGCCGTAACCAGGAATCGCTTGTATCGACACGCCCTTACGCGCGCAAAATTAACGATTTGATATGTCATCTCGTTACAAAGGTCGATCTTTCAATTCATCCGCTGCTGGAAAAACGTGATGTTAAACGCGTTTTACTGGTTGTAATAGCCGGAGATAGAGGCATGTGCGGTGCATTTAACGGCAACGTCGTCAAAGCGGCTATTGATCACATAGATCAAAAGTACCAGGATTTACTGACAGATCCGGATGGAGTACGGATTATAACAATCGGGAAAAAACCGTCCGATTTCTTTTCAAAGCGAAAATATAATATATTAACAAAACACAGCGGTATATTCGGGAATCTTGATTTCAATTTGTCGCAGATGATAATAAAGCAGATTACGGATCGATATTTAAAAGGCGATTACGATAAAGTTGAAGTGGTTTATAATGAGTTTAAATCAGTCATTCAGCAGAAAATTGTTATCGAACAGGTCTTGCCCATACCGCCGCAGCAGATTCAGGATGCCGGGGAAAACCGTGAATTGACAAACGTTGATTATATATACGAACCGTCAGTCGTCGAAATGATCGACGAATTGCTGCCGAGGCATTTGGATTTCCAGATGTGGCGCATTTTACTTGAATCGAGCACATCCGAGGAAGGCGCCAGAATGACGGCAATGAACAACGCGACGGAAAATGCGACGGAACTTATTCGCGACCTGACATTAATCTACAATAAAGAACGTCAGGCAAGCATAACAAAAGAATTGCTCGAAATTGTAAGCGGAGCTGAAGCTTTAAAGAAAGCAAGTTAGGATGGAGTAATAATCATCATCAAATCATTTGGACAAAATTAATGTATCTGATGATTATTTAAGATTTATTAAACCGTCAATTTGGTCGGAGAAAAGCAATGGCCTTAATACCACAACCACCCATACCGCCGCGGCAGGCACCTGGACAGCAAGGACAGGCACCTCAACGAATTGCTCTCGAACAGCTTGATACAAAAAGTCTCTCGAAGGATAAAATCCGGGAACTATTCCGCCTGGGAAAATTGCCGACTGCAGACCAGATTGTTGAAGAAATTTTATTTCGTGCAATCCAAAGCGGTGCTACTGACGTTCATATAGAACCTATTGAAGGTGAACTACAGATTCGACTCGGACACGAAGGAACGCTGAAAAGACTCGTTTCTTTATCCCCGGAGATGAGCGAGCCTATTACGAGTATCCTCAAAACAAAAGCGACTCTGAATCAATTCGAAAAAAAGAAACCTCAGGAAGGAAGATTTTCTGCAGTTTACGGAAATGAACCGTTTGACTTCCGTATTAATATTGTTCCTGTTCTTTCAGGTGAAAGGTGTTTGGTTCGGCTGTGGAAAAAAACTGCCACCATATCACGGCTGGACGAACTTGGATACAGCAAGGAAAATCTTGACAGGCTCCGAACACTGCTTAGAAGTCCCCGCGGATTAGTTTTATTTACCGGGCCATCGGGCAGCGGAAAAACCACAACAGTCTATGCCGCCGTAAATCATGTCCAGACACCGGAAAAAAGTGTTATTACTGTAGAAGATCCGGTGGAATTCCGACTGCCATATGCCAGCCAGGTCCATCTGCCGCCGGATAAATCTTTCAACTTCATTGATGCACTCAGGGCTATTCTCAGGCAGAATCCGAATGTTATAATGATCGGCGAAATACGTGATGCGGAAACCGGCATTGTTGCTTCAGAAGCTGCATTGACCGGCAATCTTGTGCTGAGCACCATGCTGTCCGATGATGCGATCGGCGCTATTCATCGGCTTTACAATCTTGGCATTCCTCCGTACTGGCTTGCATCATCGCTTACGGGAATTGTATACCAGCTTCTGATTAGAAAGATATGTCCAAATTGCAAAGAAGAGTATCAGCTTTCGCCGGATGAATTGCAGATGGTAGGCGTGCCTATGGATTCATCTGATTTGAGACTTTACAGAGGCCGCGGCTGCCAGAATTGTTTCGGTACCGGTTACAAAGGCCGCGCTGCAATTTGCGAGATAGTTACGATCAGTCCTGTATTACGCGATCTGATAATAAATAAAGAATCCATTTTAAAGATGCGTCAGGAAGCAATTAACTGCGGTTTCCAGGCAATCCGGCAGGACGCAGTCCGAAAAGCACTCATCGGTATTACAACACTCCAGGAAGTTGTACGCGTTATAGGATGAGCGGTCAGTTTATTTTGTAGGGATTAGATTTATCAAATCCCTGCAAAGGACATCGCGACACGAAACCTGACTTGTCCACCATCTTTTTGGCGGAAGGTTTCGGCTACCAATATGCTAAGAAGTGACAGGCGGAAGAGATGTACAGTCCGGTTTGTAACCGGACAATAAATATGATTTAACCCCTCCTTAATCCTCCCCTTTAGAGAAAGATTTCTCCAGCTCCGTAGGAGCTGAATATTTGTAGAAATTTGGTATTAAGTAATAAAAGAACACCGTAGGTGTTCAACTCCTACGGAGTTGTATGTAAATTTATGGATGAGTAATTACAAATATGAAACGCCTACGACGTTTATAAAAATTGTTTTTTAACCCCTCTTGTATCCTTCCCCTGCCTACCGCAGGCAGGCATTAAAAAAAGGGGAGGAAATTGTAAAAAGCGAATTGCAAATTCTACGGTCGAAAAACTTAAAACCCGAAGGGTTTTGTAACAGATAGCCGTATGATTTATCGTACGGTGAAGAATAAATGGTAAACAGTAAACAGTGATAAGTGATTAGTTGTTTAAAAAAGCCCCTGATAGATATTTTAGAATGCTTTTGTAGGGGCGCAATGCATTGCGCCCGGAAAAACTGTAGGGATTTGATTCATCAAATCCTAATTTGGTTCCCGTAACCGAAGATTTTAGTCTTCGCATGATGCGGCGGGTGAGTTGGCAGATGCAATATGAGGCAAAGGATATCACGACACGAAAGCTGAAACTTTCGGCTACCAATAGTCTAAAACAGAGGAGTCAAATAAATGCGCTATATAATAATTAGAATTCTTTGTGCAGGCATTACTGTCGCACAAAATGTTTATGAGATCCCTTTTCCGGAAGGACAAAATACAGAGAAAAAAAATAGAACTCTCAATAGCTAATACTTCGACAGTCAATATAAATCAAGTTAAAGCGGAAGCTCTAGACATACCTGAAGGCATAAAATTCAGGGAAAAATCAGTAACGCTGACGGATATCAGGTCAAAGGAAGAACAATCAGCATTATTTACATTCACGATAGATAAGAAAGTCCGGTTGAACACGGAACATATGATAGGCTTTACAAAATTGCTCATTTATTATAAAAATTGACCGGAATTCAAGTGAAAATTGAATAAATTGCTGTAGGTAAAATCCTAAATAATTTCTTGATTGCCTTCCCTTTTTTCGCTATTTTTAATAGATAGTAAATTCGAATAGACTTCTGTCGTTCTCGGTTTTACTAATATCGAGGCGAAAGAAGTTTTTTGTTCTATTGACTGCGGATAATGAATGTTTGAGAGTCTAACCCAGAAGTTAGAAACAGCTTTTAAAAAACTTCGGGGACAGGGAAAAATTACGCCTCAAAATGTTGAGGACTCTTTACGTGAAGTGCGCCGTGCATTGCTCGACGCAGATGTGAATTACAAGGTTGCAAAGCAGTTCATTGAAGATGTTCAGAAACGTGCAATAGGACAGGAAGTTCTGTCAAGTTTTACTCCGGGTCAGCTGATCATCAAGATAATTAATGATGAAATGGTAAAGCTGCTCGGAGAGTCGAAGATGGATATTGCTTCGGCGCAGACTCCTCCGACTGTTATTCTGGTTGCAGGATTGCAGGGATCGGGAAAGACGACATTCTCTGCCAAGCTTGCAAATCATCTGAAGAGCAAAGGACGTTTTCCCTTGCTTGCAGCGGCAGATGTTCACCGTCCGGCAGCTATTGACCAGCTGGAGGTTTTAGGAAAGCAGATTGAAGTTCCCGTTTATGCTGAACGCGGGACCGGAGCTGTAAAAATTGCGAAGGAATCCGTCAATTTTGCGCGCAAGAATGTGCGCGATACGGTTATCATAGATACAGCAGGCCGTTTGCATGTTGATGAAGAGATGATGAAAGAAGTGGAAGCGGTCCGCGATGCAGTGAAACCTGATGAAATTTTATTCGTGGTCGATGCAATGACCGGCCAGGATGCAGTTAATGCAGCAAGAGCGTTTTATGAACGCCTGAATTTTGACGGTGTTGTTCTTACAAAACTTGATGGAGACAGCCGCGGCGGTGCCGCGCTTTCTATAAGGGCGGTTGTAAAGAAGCCGATAAAATTTATCGGTATCGGCGAAAAACTAGATGCGTTGGAACAGTTTTTTCCGGATCGCATAGCGTCCAGGATACTCGGAATGGGCGATATTGTAACGCTTGTCGAGAAGGCACAGGAACATTTTGACGAAGAAAAAGCTGTCAAGATGGAAGAGAAGCTCCGCAAGTCGCAGTTCACTTTCGAAGATTTTCTGGATCAGCTTCGGGAAGTTAAAAAGATGGGACCGATCAGTCAGGTTATGGGTATGATTCCCGGAATGAACAAGCTCCCGGCAAATGCCGAGATAGATGAAAGAGGGCTGGTTCGCGTTGAAGCGATTATACAATCCATGACTGCGGAAGAACGATCAAGGCCCGGAATAATTAATGGAACCAGGAGACGGCGTATCGCTCTGGGAAGCGGTACAACGGTTCAGGATGTCAATAGGCTTCTGAAACAGTTTGAAGAAATGCAAAAGATGATGAAGAAGTTAAAAAAAGGTAATATGCGGCGAATGATGCAGGGAATGAATTTCCCGGCGAATTAATGAACGGATACGAAGATAACTATTTTATAACAAAGTCAGTAAAATACAGGAGTAAGAACATTGGTTAAAATTCGAATGCGGAGAGAGGGAAAAAAGAAGCATCCAATTTACAAGCTGGTTGCAGCGGATTCCCGTTCTCCTCGCAATGGTGGATACCTGGAAGCGCTCGGACAATACGATCCGCATAGGAATCCGGTTACATTGAAACTGAAGGAACAGCGCATAGAGCATTGGCTGCGCAAAGGTGCACAGCCGACTGATACAGTGCGTTCTTTGTTGAGACGTAATGGTTTCTGGCTGCAGTGGACGCTGACGCGTCAAGGTAAAGATGAAGCGACTGTGAAAAGTGTGATGGAACGCTGGCAGATGCTTCAGGCTGATAAACCGAAACGTGAAGCAGACCGGAAACTGCGCAGAGCAGAGCGGAAGAAAAAAGCAGCTCCTGCGGCGGAAGCTCCGGCTCCCGCACCGGCTGCAGCGTAATAGGATCGGAGAATTATACTGTTTACTTGATGGTTTTTGCCGTCAATGAAATTTGACATAGGATTTTTAAACAGCAATTCAATAATCCGTAATTCAGTTAAGTGCTGAGATAATTTCAATGATTATAATTGTTGCACAACGAGTTTAATGGCATTAAGAAAGACCGCAAACGTCCTGAGAACAACTGATACCGAGGTGGAGCGAT
>JAFGLB010000059.1 GCA_016928255.1 Bacteroidota bacterium | reverse complement strand
TCCTGATTGCTCAAGAGCGTTAAATTTCTTATATTATAAGTTCATAATGCAGAGAAACGATAAAAAGAAGATAACAATAGCCATTGACGGTCCTGCAGCATCCGGAAAAAGTACAACTGCAAAACTGGTTGCGGGGAAACTTGGGTATCTTCATATCGATACAGGCGCGATGTACCGCGCATTGACATTAAAAGTAATTGAGAACAATCTGGACCCGTCCGACGAAGCAAAGGTTGTTGCACTTGCCCGGGCATGCAATATCCGGCTGGAAGGCGAAAATTCAACCACCAAAGTCCTTCTGGATGGTGTTAACATCACGGATAGAATCCGGACCCCGGATGTGAACAAAGCTGTCAGTACTGTGAGCAGTTACAGAGGAGTGCGCGATGTTATGGTACGCGAGCAGCAAAGGATCTCTGCGGGGGGCGGAGTAGTCCTGGAGGGCCGCGACATAGGAACGGTAGTTCTTCCTTTTGCAGACTTGAAGATTTTCATGGTTGCAAGTGTTGAAGAGCGTGTCAGGCGGAGAAAGAAAGATCTTGCTTTAAGCGGTATCGATGCGGACGAGGCTGAACTGGTAAAGGAGATCGAAGCGCGCGACAGGAAAGATTCCACGCGCGATATCAGTCCGCTTAAAAAAGCTTCGGATGCGGTCGAGCTTGATACTTCGGATCTGACAATCGGCGAGCAAGTGGATTTTATTGCCGCATTGGCTAAGAAGAAGATATCAGAGAAAGAAATGGTTGTATGACAGTGTCTATCGATAATTCGTCAGGTTTTTGCTGGGGAGTTGTTAGAACAATAGATATTGCGGAGAAGCAGATATCATCCGGTGAAAAGCTGTATTCGCTGGGAGAGATAATCCATAATCCTGCGGAGATTGAGCGCCTTGGCAAGGAAGGACTAGTTACGGTATCCCGCGGTGATTTGGAAAAACTCAGAGGGGCAAAGGTTCTCATTCGTGCGCATGGCGAACCGCCTGAAATTCATGAACGTGCGAAAGAACTTGGAATAAATATTGTCGATGCTACTTGTCCTGTCGTGGCAAAAGTACAGGAACGTATCCGGAAGTTTTACAATGAAGGATACCAGGTTGTGATCTTCGGCAAAAAAGAGCATGCAGAAGTTATCGGACTTGTAGGCCAGACGAACGGTGAAGCGATCGTGGTAAAGACGATCGACGAACTTAAAAATGTGAAATTTGACCGCAAGACAGTTTTGTTCTCGCAAACGACGATGGATAAAGTTGCGTTCCATGCGTTGAAAGAAGAACTGTCGAAAAAGATAAGAGAGTTATCGGCAGGTTCGGAAGTGGCGGTAGTGGAGTTTCAGGCAAAGGATACAATTTGCGGGCAGGTTTTCCGGCGCGAGAAAAAGATACGCGAGTTCGCCGCGGCAAATGAGATTATTGTTTTTGTTGCGGGAAAATACAGCTCTAACGGAAAGGTTTTATATAATATTGTAAAATCTGTGAATCCGAAAATATTTTTTATTGAAGACGAAAACGAACTCTGCCGGGAATGGTTCGATGGAATTAATACTGTAGGAATTACAGGCGCAACATCGACGCCGCAATGGCTGATGGAAAAAGTGAAAGAGAAAATTGAAAGTTACAATAATAAAGAAGAGAATAAAATACAGCCAAATATAATTAACGAACCAATTACACATTAAATTGCAGCCGAAATATTTTATTTGATGCCGTTGATTGGCTGGCGGCTGAAAAATAATTTATGAGGCTATTTCCCTTACAGGGAAAAAGTTTTGGAGGTTGAATGTCAGCAACGAAAGATGCAGTGCAGGAGTTTGAGGAACGCGGGTATTCTGAGGACGAATACAGGAAACTCGAACAGCTTTATTCCGGTACGATGGGTAAAATCAATGCCGGCGAAATAGTAAAAGGACGAGTAGTTCACATCGGCGATTCCGATGTAGCTGTTGATATAGGCTTTAAATCGGAAGGAACTGTCCCGAAAAACGAGTTTCCAAATATAAAAGACCTGAAAATTGGCGATGAGATTGAAGTTTTTCTTGAAAGCATTGAGGATAAGGACGGCCAGCTGGTGCTTTCGCGCAAGAGAGCCGATTTTATGAGAGTCTGGGAACGTGTGGTTAAATCGCATGAATCGGGTGAAGTCCTGAAGGGGAGATGCGTCCGCAGAACAAAAGGCGGAATTGTCGTGGATCTTATGGGCCTGGATGCATTTCTGCCGGGCTCGCAAATAGATGTGCGGCCCGTCCGCGATTTTGATGTTTTCATAGGGCGGGAAATGGATTTCCGTGTTGTAAAGGTCAACCACCCCTCGGAGAATGTCGTTGTCAGTCATAAAGTACTGGTAGAGGAAGAATTATCCAGCCAGCGCAAAGCGATCCTCGACAGCCTTGAAAAAGGACAAATACTTGAAGGCCACGTAAAAGCAATTACGGATTTCGGTGTATTCGTCGATCTCGGCGGAGTAGACGGGCTCGTGCACATTACTGATCTTTCATGGGGGCGCGTAAACCATCCATCGGAAATCGTAAAACTCGATCAACTGGTAAATATTGTTGTCCTGGATTTTGATGCGGAAAAGAAACGGATTTCGCTGGGAATGAAACAGCTCCAGCCGCATCCATGGGAAAATATCGATCAACGCTATCCTGTCGGAACGAAAATCAGCGGTAAGATCGTTTCTCTAACGGATTACGGTGCATTTGTGGAAATAGAAAAAGGCATAGAAGGCCTGATACATATTTCTGAAATGAGCTGGACTCAGCATATAAAACATCCGTCGCAGGTTGTTTCGATGGGACAAATGACCGAAGCTATTATTCTTTCGCTGGATAAAGACGGAAAGAAAATTTCGCTCGGTATGAAACAGCTCGAACCGGACCCGTGGACCACTCTTATGCAAAAATATCCGATCGGTTCGAAACATGTCGGAACTGTACGTAATCTTACAAATTTCGGCGTGTTTGTGGAACTTGAAGAAGGTGTCGACGGGCTTGTGCATATTTCTGACCTGTCCTGGACAAAGAAGATCCGCCATCCGGGCGAAGTTGTGAAAAAAGGCGATCAGCTCGACGTAATAGTGCTGTCGGTCGATATCAGCCAGAGACGCATATCTCTCGGACATAAACAAATACAGGAAAATCCATGGGAAGTATTTGAATCGAAATATAAAGTGGATACGGATGTCGAAGGCACGATCGTGCGGATTATAGAAAAAGGCGTTATTGTAGAAATGCCGCTGGGTGTCGACGGCTTTGTACCTCTCTCCCAGTTATCACACACTCCGGTAAAAAATATTGCCGACTCCTTCAAAGTAGGCGATACGCTCCCGTTAAAGGTAATCGAGTTTGATAAGGAGAGTAAAAAGATCGTCCTTTCAGCACTTGAATATCTTCGCGGAAAAGAACAGAAACTTGTCGACGAGTATGTTGCCGGTCATAAACTTGCTCCGATGACAATGAAAGATGTCGGTTCTATTACTTCGAGCGAAGAGAAAAAAACGGAAGAAACGCCCTCAGAAGGCGGAAATGAATCGAATACTCAGGATTAAAACCTGTTGTTAAACCATTCAGGAAAAGAGTTGTCCGACATAGCTTGGACAGCTCTTTTCTGTTTATGAAGAGAATTGCACTACATACTCTCGGCTGTAAACTTAACTATGCTGAAACGGCAGCTATAGGCAAAGTATTCGCTTCGCATGGCTATAAGATAACAGGCATCGATGAGCCTGCCGATGTGGTTATAATAAATTCATGCACTGTTACGTCGCTAGCAGACAGAGAATGCAGGCAGATGATACGAAGGGCGGTAAGAACTTCGCCTGATGCATTTGTAGCTGTCATAGGCTGTTATTCCCAGCTCCAGCCGGACAAGGCGGCATCGATTGACGGCGTTGACCTGGTCCTTGGAACGAAAGATAAATTATCTATTTATAACCGCATAGAAAATGAGAAGAGCAAAAAGAATAAAATCATAGATGTTGCAGGAGTCGATGATAATCTTTTTGAGCCGGCGTCATCGGCGGGATTCGAGGACCGTACCCGTGCTTTTCTGAAAATACAGGACGGATGCGACTATCGCTGCTCATATTGTACTATTCCTTTAGCTCGTGGAGGAAGCAGAAGTGCATCCGTTGAACAAATACTGCAGCAGGCAAGGGAAGCTGTTGAATTGGGTTATAAAGAAATTGTTTTAACGGGTGTAAATGTTGGCGACTATAAAACAGAATCAGGCGATAACATCCTGGCGTTGTTAAGGCCGCTTGCCAGGATCGACGGGATAGAGCGCATACGAATCAGTTCAATCGAGCCAAATCTGCTTTTGGATGAACTGCTCGATTTTTGGTTTGAAACAAAAGTGCTCTGCAGACACTGGCACATACCTCTTCAATCAGGATCGGATTCAATACTTAAAAAGATGGGAAGAAGGTATTTAACAAAACAGTTTGCGGAGCGGGTTGAAAAAATTAAAACGGCTGTCCCCTCGGCATGCGTGGGTTCTGATGTGATTGTCGGTTTTCCGGGCGAGACTGACGTTTTTTTCAATGAAACATACGATTTTCTGAGCGTTATTCCGCTTTCTTATTTTCATATATTTCATTATTCTGAAAGAGAAAATACGAAGGCGGCTGAATTTGATAATAAGGTAGATCCGCGCATAAAGGCAAAACGAAGCGGATTACTGCGTCAGCTTGGAGTTAAAAAAAGGACAATGTTTAACAGAGTATTTGAAGGTAAAACGGTCAAGGTTTTGTTCGAATCGGAATATAACAACCATACGCAGACCGGATTAACAGAAGAATATGTGCGTGTGAATGTGGAGTCCGGTTTAAAACTATCTAATACTATTGCAGATGTAAAAATAACCGAGGTGCTTTCAGATAAATGCATCGGTATTATTGTTTAATAAGGCAGAGTATCTGCGGAAATGAATGCAATAAAGAAACGGAGTAAAATAAAATGAAACAGGCATTATTTTTAGTCGCATTATTATTATTAATTTCTGCACAAAATGTTTATTCGCAGCAGAGACCATTATCTGCTTTGATTGCAAAAGATGCTTATAAAAGTGAAATGATTGAACCTGACATGAGTCTGACACCGGCATCGGAATCCAAAAAGTCGGTCTTTCTTGCTGTCGTTGCATCGCTAGCAATTCCGGGCTTAGGCGAGCTGTATGCTGGTTCGTTCGAAACAGGCAAATATCATTTGATTGCTGAAGGCGGATTATGGCTTGCCTACAGCGGTGTCCGCACGCATTCGGATAGAATGCTCGATGATGCAAAAACATTCGCAGCGATGCATTCAGGCGCGGATTTTAACAACAAAGACGACGAATATATGGTGAATGTAGGCAATTACAATTCGATAGAGGAATACAACGATGCGAGAAGCAGGGGAAGATATTATCTGGATGTATATCAGCCGTCACAGGCGGGTTATCAATGGGACTGGGATACTGAAACCAATCGCTTAAAATTTAAGGATTTGCGGATCAAGAGCAGTGAGACTAAGAGAAATTCCAAATTTATTGTGGGTGCAATAGTTGTGAATCATATACTATCTGCTTTTTCTGCAGGCAAGAAAACAGCCGCCTATAACCGCTCTCTCGCGTCGATTGAAGATATCGAAATCAATTCGTATACACTGAACAACGGAACAGCGGTTGACGGGTTGGGCATAGATATAACAGTGCATTTTTAAAATTTCGGTATGCCCAATATAAAGTTAAAAATTGAATATGAAGGCACAGAGTATGTTGGATGGCAGTATCAAATTAACGGGCGTTCAATTCAGGAAGAAGTTGAAAAAGCGATAAAACAGATTCTTCAAACTGATGTACGGATCATCGGCGGCGGCAGAACGGATGCCGGCGTGCATGCACGCGGCCAGATTGCAAATTTTTTTGTGGAAAGAGAAATTGACATCAAGACATTACCGAGAAGCCTGAATGCCGTGATGCCGCATAGTATAATAGTCCTTGAAGCATCGGAAGTTGAACCTGGTTTTAACGCACGTCATGATGCGAAAAGCAGGAGCTATTCATATATAATAAGTCCAGAACCAACGGCAATTAAAAGGAATTTTTGCTGGCAGCTTTTCCAGAAACTGGATGTTGAATTGACGCAGAAATGTGCAAAGCAGATTCTTGGCATACATAGTTTTAAATCGTTCTGCAGAACAGAGACTGACAATCATGAATACAGATGTGATGTACTGGAATCGGAATGGATTAGAAAAGAACGGATGCTGGTGTATAAAATTACAGCGAACAGGTTTTTATACGGTATGGTCAGGGCGCTGGTGGGGACAATGGTAAATATCGGAAGAGGCCATACGGTATATGAGGATTTTCAAAAAATACTGGAATCGAATGACAGGTCGTCGGCAGGTATGTCTGCTCCGGCAAAAGGACTTTTTTTGGAGCAAATAACATATTAAAAGAAGGAGAAAAAACATGACAAGAACAAAGCTCTATATCGTATTGCTATTTCTGTCAATCAGCGCCTTCGGATGTGCGGCACTGATGCAGTTGAATATGTTTCCTGTCGATAAAGATATTGAATTGGGAAAACAATTTGACGGGGAGATACGAAGTAATGTCAAGGAATATCCAATCCTGAAAAACCGCCCGGAAATAAGAGCGTACATCACAAATATCGGCAATAAAATCCTGGCATCGCCGGATATAGCATATAGAAATCAATTTGCATATCAGTTCGAAGTAATTGATGACGACAAAACAATAAATGCTTTCTGCACTCCCGGAGGATATGTGTATATCTATACAGGCCTGCTTAAGTACCTGGAAAACGAAGCCACTCTTGCAGGAATCATTGCGCATGAAATAGCTCACGCAGAAAGAAGACATGCAACCAATATGATAACTGCACAGTATGGAGTACAGACAGTACTGGAGATGGCAAGCGGGCATATTGGAGAAACAGGAACGCAAATTGCAGGTGTTGCAGCAGGCCTCGGATTTTTAAAATACAGCCGCACAGACGAATTTGAAGCTGATGCCTATTCATTCTTGTATTTGCGGTCGACAGAGTATTATCCCGGTGCTATCTGCTACTTTTTCCAGAAAAGTGCCGATGGAAGGCAGAGCAGCGCGCTGGAAACATTCTTTTCAACTCACCCGCCGGCAAGCGAACGCCTGGCTAAAGTAAACCAAATGCTTGCAGATATCGGCAAACCAAAGCCGTCAGAGGCAAATTTATTTACAAAGCGATATCAGGAATTCAAAAAAAAATTGCCCTGAACGAACTGACTTGTGGTAATAAAAGGAAGCTGTTTTTCAATTTAAATGAGATCTATCAAAACGATATTAAGAGATGCGCTTATTAAAGGCGGATTGCTTAGAGCAAAACTCTCGGAGGATGAGTTTAAACAAGTTGTCGATGCCGGCTCGCTAAGCGGAGCTATTGACAAGACAGAGCATGAACTTATTAAGAGCGTTCTGGAATTCTCAGATATCACTGCCAAGGAGATTATGGTCCCGCGCCCGGATATCATTGCTCTCGATATTTCATCGTCGCGCGATATTCTTATTCATAAAGTGATTGAAGAGGGTTATTCCCGGCTTCCGGTATATAAAGGCACAATAGATCATATTATCGGCGTTGTTTACAGCAAGGACTTGCTCAGTCTTTTAGAGCATCGTTCGTTGATTATACTTCAAGATATAATCCGGCCTGCGTACTTCGTTCCGGAAACAAAGAAAATAAGCCAGCTTTTGCATGAATTTCAGCAGAATAAAATTCATCTCGGCATTGTTGTAGATGAATACGGGGGAACAGAAGGCATTATAACCATGGAAGATATTGTCGAGGAGATTGTCGGCGACATCTTCGACGAATATGACGAAGTACGCAAGTCGGTTGAACAGTCTGGAGACGGATCTTTAATTATTGATGCTGCGCTGACGATTCCGGAATTTAACCAGCAGTTCCGATTCAAAATTCCGGAGGCCTCCGAATACGAAACGGTTGCAGGTTATTTGCAGACTATCACAGGGAGACTGCCGGAGGCAAATGAAGAGATACGGACTGAAGATTTCACTTTCGTAATTGTCTCAAAAAGCGCCAGAAGAATTCGGCAGGTCAGGGTTATACCCCTGCTGAAAAAAGCATCAATAGAGGAATAATACCGGTGCTTTGCTGTTGTTTTCCCGGCGATTATAGGACTAATCCGCGGTATTTGTTCAAGTATATCTATATCTGAGAAGAACTTAGGAGATGTAATGAAGAATTTTATTAAACGCCTGCTGAAAATGATGGGCTTCTATGTTATCAAGATTAATAAAAACATCAACCAGGGCGTTGGTACCGCGGCATACTCTAATCTGGGCGAAGAGTCATATATAGACAAATACCTGAAGTCCGTTGCGCTTGAAAATCAAATATGCATAGACATTGCAGCTTCGGACGGCGTCAAGATGTCGAACACAAAATTCTTGTATGATAAAGGCTGGGGTGGTATAGCAGTTGAATATGATCCGGATAAATTTGCACTGCTTGCAGGTTTCTATTCAAAATACCAAAACGTTTATTTGATAAAGAACAAAGTTATTCCCGATAACGTGAATTATATTCTGAAAAGCTGTATGGTTCCTAAAAATTTCTCTTTTTTGAATTTCGACATCGACAGTTACGATTATTTTGTCCTGGAAAGAATTTTGGACGAATTCAGGCCGTCATTAATATGCGCGGAAATAAATGAGAACATACCGCCCCCGATAAAGTTCACCGTTAAATATGATCCATCTTTTGTTTTTAAGGACGATCATTTCTTCGGGCAGAGCATTTCACAGCTGCATGATTTATGCTTGAAAAAAAATTACATAATAACAGAACTGTTTTATAACAACGCGTTTTTGATGCCGCGAGAGATCTGCAAATGGAAATCGATGACGCCTGAAGAGGCGTATGCTGAAGGGTACAAGAATAAAAAAGACCGCAGGAAGCATTTTCCCTGGAATGATGACATGGAGGATCTGCTCCATATGCGCCCGGAAGAAGGAATAAAATTCCTGGAAAATAAATTCGCCTGCTATAAAGACAAGTATATTTGTTCATTGTAAAATTGCAGTTACAGGCCGGATGTCAATGAATAGCGATAAAAAAATTATCCAGAACACTGTATACAGGTGGTCGGGCGAAATTATTAACAAGGTAATTTGGTTCCTGTTTATTGTGTTTATTGCCAGGCACTTGAACAGCAGCGGATTCGGTTTCTTCAATTATGCATTTTCCTTCGCAAGCATGATCATAGTATTGACGGATATGGGGACGAATACTTTAATCACAAAGGAAGTATCAAAAAACTATTCAAAATCCGGGGTTTACCTGAGCAATGTATTTTTTTTAAAGATTGTATTCTCGATTGTATTACTCTCGGCAATATCTGTTTTTGCGGTCCTATTTGATGAACAGCCTGCGATATTAATTCTAATCTCATTATCACTTCTCATAAGTGCGTTTCTGGATCCGCTGAACTCGATCTACAGGGCACACAGCAGTATGATATACGAGACTGTAGTACTGCTCTTATGGCGGTTTATGATAGCAGGCTTCAGCGTAATGGGATTGTACTGGTATAATCAGGGATTGTTATGGATATCTCTCAGCTTTATTGCCGCCGGCATAACAGCACTGATAATTTCGCTTGTCATAACGAAAAAAAAGTTTATGAATGAGATATTCTCGTTTAAACATGTAGACATCCGGATGTGCCGGAGTATAATTAAGGAGTCTGTTCCGATCGGCCTGCTGGTGGTTGTATCGACGATATTTTACAAGCTAAATATAGTCCTGCTCCAGTATATTTCAAATTCCGATGAAGTGGCATGGTACAGCGCCTCGTTTAAACTGATCGAAGCAGGATTTTTTGTGCCGACAATATTTATCGCCGCGATATTCCCTTATCTGTGCCGTGAAAACAGCAAAGGAAAAATTTCTTCTTATGCGGTAAAGCTGCTGAAAAGATCCGCGATGCTGCTTATTCTTATTGCGGCGGGAATAGCTGTTGTAATGCTGAGATTTTCATCTGAAATTATTGTCTTGCTCTACGGGAAGGAATTTATTGCATCGGCCGGAATTATGAAAATTGTTGCTTTGATGCCTTTTTTTATTTTCTTAAATGAACTTCTCTTTATAACTTACGTAAGCATTGAAAAACAAAAGACAGTGCTGTTAATGTCGGTATTTCCGCTTTGCCTGTATTTGTTCTTGTGTTTTGTGCTTATACCCGGACTCAAGAGTGAAGGAGCTGCATGGGCATTGCTGATTTCACAGGCGGTTCTTCTGGCAATTAATTTGGTATATTTTAAAACTCTGCAAAGTAATATTGTGAAAATACAGGTGTAAACAATAACACGCGGATGAATTATGGAAAGTAAATTACCTGATGATGAATTGCTGTATTATGCAGGGACGGAGGAACTGACAGAAAAGGCACAATCGAAATTTGTTCAGTATTTCAGCAATCCCCCCGGAACTGTTCTGGAGGTCGGCTGCGGAAAAGGCGTGATGCTGGAAATGTTGAAGCGCAGCGGCATACAGGCCTACGGGATAGACATTTCGGACACCTCGGTAGAATATTGCCGTCAAAAAGGGCTTGATGCAATACACTGCGATGTATTATCATACCTAAAAAAGTTGGACGATTGCTCGATTGGCGGAATATTCTGCGCACATGTTATCGAGCATCTACAGCCGCCGGAAGCTCTGGAATTCCTGAATCAAATTGCACGTGTCTTGAAGCCGAAAAGCAAATTGGTGCTGATAACTCCGAACGCAAAGGATTTAAGAACTGCGGAAAGGTTCTGGATGGATTTAACACACGTCCGGCTGTATCCCGGAAAACTATTACGGGAACTTGTCAGAAGAGAAGGTTTCAAATCAATTCAAATTATGTCAGACAGGGAACCGGCAAAAAATATTCTGGAACGGATTGCGAAAACAATAGTCCGCTTTTGGTTCCTGGGATATATGTTCACAGGCGATCTTATTATCGTGGCTGAAAGATGAAACGATCATCAATTCACGTTCTGATGATTTCAAAAGCGCTTGTCATAGGGGCTTATCATAAAAAATTAGAGGAGATGTGCAGGCTGGGGATAAAGCTGGATGTTGTTATTCCCGATCAATGGGATGGCCGTAAGGCGGAGGTAACCCAGAGTAGCAATTACAACATTCACCAATTGCACGCAGTATTCTCGGGCAGAAATCATTTCCATTATTATTCCGGCCTCTCAGCGCTGATAGAAAAATTAAATCCGGATATTATTCATATAGACGAGGAATCGTACAGCTATGTGACTTATACTGCAATGCGTGCCGCGCGCAGGCAGGGTATTCCGGCGGTTTTTTTCAACTGGCAGAATATATTCAAAAAATATCCATGGCCTTTTTCAGCTATGGAACGCTATGCGATGAAATATGCAGCCGCCGGCATTGCAGGTAACTTCGACGCTAAAGATATCCTGCTGGCAAAAAACTGTTCAATACCGCTTTATGTAATTCCGCAATTCGGTGTGGATGCCGGGATATTTTCTAAACAAAAACAGGTTAAATTGCGGCAGGAAATTATCGGAAAAAAAAATGCATTTATCGTCGGTTTCAGCGGAAGATTTGTAGGGGAAAAAGGAATAAGTGATCTCCTTAAAGCCTGTTCGGAACTGCCGGATAAAGTACATCTTGTATTAATCGGCAGCGGACCATTGAGGAATGTGCTGGTTGAGCAGGCGGCTGAATTGAAAATGAAGGAACGATTTCACATAGTGGACTTCGTTGCATCAACCGAAATGCCGAAGTATTTAAATATTCTGGATTGCCTTGTTCTGCCGTCGCTGACCAGAAACAACTGGAAGGAACAGTTCGGCAGGGTACTGATAGAAGCTATGGCGTGTGAGGTTACCGTGATAGGTTCTAATTCGGGCGAGATCCCGAATGTTATCGGAAAAGCGGGGTATATATTTAGAGAAAGTAATATTACTGAACTTAAAAATATTTTAAAATTATTAATTTCCGATAAATCGTTACGCTTGAAAAAAGGCAGGGAAGGCAGGAAAAGGGTGCTTGAAAAATTCACTCAAAAGAAAATTGCCGGGGATACCTTAAAAGTATACCGGAGCATTGTGAAAAAAATATGAGAATCGGATTTAATGCACAAATATTGACGGACGGCAGGACAGGCGTTACACGATTTGCCAAAAATGTAATTGAACTGCTGCCGGAAATCGGCAAGCCGCATGAATTCGTTATTTTCGGCAATCCTAAAGATGTAATAGTAAAACATTCAAATGCGATTCTGATCCCTACATCCGATTCTATTAATTCTTCCGCAAAAAGAATTTTATGGGAGCAGACTGTTCTTCCGCGTCTGATTAAAAAATACAACCTGGATCTAATGTATTATCCGGATCATACATCTCCAATTTATAAAATAAAGCCTAAAGTAATAATTTCAGTGCATGATGTTTCGACTTTTGCAGTTCCTGAAACTGTCGGATTTAAACGGCGGTTGTATAAACAGACAGTTATTAAGCGGTCAGCAAAGCTTTGTGATGCCATAATAACAGGCTCGGAAGCAACAAAAAAAGAAATATCAAAATATCTTCCCGGCTCAGCGTCTAAAGTAAGAGTAGTCCCGTACGGCCTGGAAGAGTCTTTTAGTCAGATTAAAGACAAAAAGATCCTGTTATCTATAAAAGCGAAATACAACCTGTCTGCACCGTTTATTCTGCACGTGGGCACTGTAGAAGCACGTAAAAATATTATCCGGATGATCCGAGCATTTGCTAAAGGGCATAAGAATTATGGTTTTCAGCATAAGCTGGTGCTTGTAGGAAAGCCCGGATACGGATATGATAAAATACAGCAGACAATCATAGAAGAAGGTGTAAAAGACTTCGTAACAATAACCGGCCATATTGATAACGAGGATTTATCCGGCATCTATTCTCTTGCCGATGTTTTGATCTATCCCTCATTATATGAAGGATTCGGTTTTCCGCCTCTCGAAGCTATGAAATGCGGTTGTCCTGTTGTTGCTTCACACGTAACATCTTTGCCTGAAGTAATCGGGCTGGCAGGTGTTTATGTCAATCCTGAAAGTGATGAAAGTATTTTAGGCGCGTTATACCGTGTAATATCGGACAGGAAACTGCACGGCAAATTGGTACAACTGGGAAAAGAACGTGTTTTGCATTTTACCTGGAAGAATACTGTGAAAGGTATTTTGGAGGTAATCACGAATATCTGAATGGAACGCGGAAAAAAAAAATACATAGGAATATTCGGCGGGACATTCGATCCGCCTCATAAAGGGCATATCTCAATTGCAGAAAAAGCAATGAAGCAGTTATCGTTATCTGTAATTTATTTTGTACCTGCGTACCTTCCGCCGCACAAGCTGGACCGTGATTTCGTTACCGCAAAGCAAAGACTGGCAATGCTGAAGCTGGCTGTCAAAGGACACAGGAATTTCAAGATATCCACCATTGAATTAAAACGGCGGGGAATATCATACACTATTGATACACTTAAAACATTCAAAAGCCGTTTCCCTAAAGCCGATTTTGTATTGATAATAGGTGCCGATAATCTCGCGCAGTTTTACTCATGGAAATCACCGAAAGAAATCCTTAAACTTGCTTCAATCGCAGTATATAAACGAAAAGGCTTTAATAGGTCGTTTAAGAAAAAGGATATTGCATTCCAAAAGATAAAAGGAGACCTTCTTCAGGTGTCATCCACGGAAATCAGGCAGAGACTACGTAATGGAGTGTCCGTTACGAAACTTCTGCCGAAGCAGATAATGCAGTATATAAAACGGTATTCGTTATATGTAAATCCGCCGGATAGCAGATAAAAACGATGAAATCTACGGTACACAAAGACGATATCTACAAAATAATCTATACGGAACATTACGATCCGTTTTCCATATTGGGTGCTCATGTTGTCAAATCGGAAGGAAAGAATGCCGTTGCAGTCAGAGCATTCCAGCCCGACGCAAAAGAAATTTATGTTGTCGAAAACGGGAAAAACGGCGAAGTGTATCCTATGACCAGGATAATGGATGACGGATTTTATGAAGCCGTTATTAAAAGCCGTTCAGAAGTTTTTCAATATAAGTTTAAAAAAGTATTATATGACGGGAGCGAGATAACAGCTTTCGATTCTTATACATTCCTGCCTACACTGACGGACTTTGACCTGCATTTGTTTAATTCAGGCGACCACCACCGCATATATGAAAAACTTGGCGCTCATTCGATGGAGGTTGCAGGTGTGAAAGGAGTGCAGTTTGCAGTGTGGGCCCCGAATGCGAGAAGCGTGAGCGTTGTGGGAAATTTCAATAATTGGGATAGGCGCAGGCATGCAATGCGTGTGCTTGGAAATTCAGGCGTCTGGGAAATATTTATACCTGAATTATCCGAAGGCGAGATTTATAAATTCCAGGTAAAAACAAAATCAGGATTTGTCCTGGATAAAGCCGACCCGTATGCCACGGAAATGGAACTCAGGCCGCGTACTGCATCTAAAGTGAATTTCCTTCAGGAATATGAGTGGAATGATTCGGAATGGATGATTGGCCGGACAAAATCCGATCATCTGGGAGAACCTATTTCAATTTATGAATTACACCTCGGCTCCTGGGCACGTATACCTGAAGAAAACAACCGGTGGCTTACTTATCGTGAATCGGCAGAGCGGATTGTAAAATATGTTAAAGATCATGGATTTACACACGTTGAACTTCTGCCCGTTATGGAACATCCGTTCGATGCATCATGGGGTTATCAGGTTACCGGATATTATGCACCCACCAGCAGATTCGGCACTCCTCAGGACTTTATGCACTTTGTCGATATTTGCCATCAAAATGGAATAGGTGTTATTCTGGACTGGGTGCCGGCACATTTTCCGAAAGATCAATACGCTCTCGGCGAATTCGATGGAACGCATTTATACGAGCATGCTGATCCGAGAAAAGGAGAACATCAGGACTGGGGTACGTTTATTTTTAATTACGGACGCAAGGAAGTAAGAAATTTTCTTATTGGAAATGCACTGTTCTGGTTCGATAAATATCACATAGACGGATTGAGAATAGACGCTGTTGCGTCCATGCTTTATCTTGATTATTCACGCAAGGAAGGAGAATGGCTCCCGAATGAATACGGCGGGCGTGAAAATCTTGAAGCTATCGCGTTTCTGAGAGACATGAATCGGCTTGCACATCAGTATTATCCGGGTATTCTGATAATCGCGGAAGAATCAACCGCATATCCGGGTATAACTACAGGCCAGGAATTCGGCGGAATCGGTTTCAGCCTGAAATGGAATATGGGCTGGATGCACGATATGCTGCAGTATTTTTCAAAAGATCCGGTTCATCGAACATATCACCATAACAATCTCACATTTGCACTGCTATATGCATTTACAGAAAGATTTTTACTCCCTCTTTCTCACGATGAAGTTGTACATGGAAAATCATCTCTGCTTCATAAAATGCCGGGCGATGACTGGCAGAAATTTGCCAATCTGCGACTGCTGTTCGGATTAATGTACGGCTTTCCCGGAAAGAAACTCATATTTATGGGCGGAGAATTCGGACAGCGCGATGAATGGAATCATGAACAATCACTTGACTGGCATTTAACAGGATATACGCCGCATATGGGCATTCAAAAGTGGATATCGGATTTAAACCGTGTTTATCGTAAAGAAAGCGCACTGCACCAGGTGGATTTTCATTATACCGGATTCGAATGGATCGATTTTCACGATAAAGCGAACAGCATAATAGCACTTATGCGAAAATCGAATGATGGTACTGAGAAAATAATTGCGGTATATAATTTTACACCGGTCGCGCGTGCAAATTATCGATTGGGAGTTCCTGAATTGGGTGAATACAGGGAAATCCTGAACAGCGATTCTTCGTATTATGAAGGAAGTAATTTAGGGAATGTAGGGAAAATTACGGCAGAAGCTGTACCGCATCACGGGAGGCCGTATTCATTGAATTTAGCACTGCCGCCGCTCGCAGTAGTGTTTTTAAAACGGTATTCTTCAGAAGACTAGAAAAGTCTTATAAAAATGAGGATTATATGGAAGAATTGAATCCGGCACCGGAGAAAAATAGCGAGACTGTATTTCAGAAAACCTGGAAAGAAATCACTCAGCCGTTCATAGATTTATTTCATGTTTCACGCGCGTTGTGGGGAATTAATGTGTCATATCTTCTGGAAGGATTGACGTACTTCGGGGTTGTCGGATTGCTGGCGATTTATTTCAATGATTTTATCGGACTTGATGATATCGATGCAGGAAGAATGGTAGGTCTTCTTACAGCCGGAATTACACTGAGCATGCTTTTCCTGGGCGCTACAGTCGATATAATAGGAACAAGATGGGCACTCATTATATCTCTGGTTTTTATGCTTATCGGCAGGGTACTTCTTTCTATAGCTCCTACGGTTTTCGGAACGACCGGAATGTGGTCTTCATCTCATGTAGTCGCAATGCTGGGAATTCTCGGTATTGTGATAGGATACGGAATCTATATGCCGGGCTGTTATGCTGCAGTCAAGTATTTTACTACAGAAAAAACGGCAGCAATGGGATATGCGATGCTCTACGCGTTGATGAATTTAGGCGGATTTCTCCCCGGCTTGATATCGCCGCCTGTAAGGCATGCATATGGAATTTTAGGCGTCTTCTGGGTCTACGCGGCTTTAACTGTCGCAGGTATTGCAGTTGTGGCGGTTATCCTCACAAAGAAATCAGAAAAAGAGGCAATGGAAGAATCAGGATGGGCAAAAAAAGAAGACAAGGAGAAAATAAAGGAAAAGAAACCTCTCAAAGAGCAGATAAAATTCTATATCAAAAATTTTCCGATTAAAGATGCGAGATTCATGTATTTCATTTTTATTCTGATTCCCGTACAGACATTATTTGCGCATAACTGGCTTACACTGCCATTGTATTTCAGCAGGGCGTTTACCGGAGTAGTGGCCGAAAATTTCGAGTTTTTTGTAAATTTCAATCCGATTCTAATTTTTATTCTTGCGCCAATGGTTGCCGCGTTGACAGTAAAAAGCGATACGTATAAGATGATGATAATCGGAACGTTTGTCATGGCGTCGCCTACGTTTATTTTATCGCTCGGGCCTACAATATATACCGCCTTTGCATATTTGATCATAATGACGATAGGAGAGGCGATGTGGCAGCCGCGGTTCCTTCAATGGGTGGCAGAGATCGCGCCGAAGGAGATGACCGGCATATATATGGGACTCGGTCAGTTCCCCTGGTTCCTTACCAAGGTGGTTACAAGCGTGTATTCCGGCTGGTTCCTGATGAAATACTGCCCGGCTGGCACTCCACCGGAGATGATGAACACAGAAACCATGTGGTTTATTTATGGATTGATAGCTATTATTAGTCCTGTTGGCCTTCTATTAGCACGTTCATGGATGGTAAAAGGGTTTAAAGTAAAACATGAAGGATAGGAATTAGATTGGTTTATTCTATAAAAACTATGGAAAGAGGTTAAAGGTGCACCTAGCAGTTGTACAGACAAATCCGGTTTTTGGCGAGACTCAACGGAATGTTCAAGAAGCGCTGGATCTCATGGCGACCGTCAAGGCAGAGCTTTACGTACTTCCCGAGCTGTTCAACACGGGATATAATTTTATCAAACAGAAGGAACTTGCTGCTTTGGGCGAGAGAGCGGACGGAATAACCTACGAGATGCTCTTAAAATTTGCAGAAGACCGGAATTGCTATATTGTATATGGATTTGCCGAAAAAGCCGATATAATGTATAATTCCGCCTCTTTAATTGGTCCCGACGGCTTTATCGGTATTTACCGAAAAGTGCACTTGTTTTACCGCGAGAATATATTTTTTGCACCGGGCAATCTGGGTTTCCCTGTTTTTGATCTTCCGTTTGGGCGTATTGGTATGATGATTTGCTTTGATTGGGCTTATCCGGAAAGTGCACGAACATTAACGTTGAAAGGTGCCCAGCTTATTGCTCATCCGTCGAATCTGGTTCTGCCTTACTGTCCTGACGGGATGGTAACACGGGCATTGGAGAATAAAATTTTTACGGCAACAGCAGACCGGGTCGGTGAAGAGAATCGCGGCGGAGTGGAGATAAAATTTATCGGTACTAGTGAAATTGTTGATCCGAACGGCAAAATTCTATGCCGCTTGAACAGTAATAATCCCGCAATTAAATCAGTCGAAATAGACTTATCTCTTTCAGATAATAAACAAATCAATGTGTATAACGATATACTCAAAGGGTTACGGCTGGATCAGTATAAATAGTAAACAGTAAACAGTAAACAGTAAACAGTAAACAGTAAACAGTAAACAGTAAACAGTAAACAGTAAACAGTAAACAGTAAACAGT
>JAFGLB010000058.1 GCA_016928255.1 Bacteroidota bacterium | reverse complement strand
TATAATATTGAAAAGAATTTTGATGCGCTGGTTTCACTCATTGATGCCAAGCATCTTTTTGATCAGTTTCGGCTGCTGCGATTTTCATCTCAACCTGATCGGGAAATGCGTCTGATTACCGATTTTATCAAAGATCGTGAAACCCGTATGGAAATGTTGGGTTGCTATTATTCTCTGCAATTTTTACTGATGAATATTAAAGCACTTGATGTTCTGCGCATGAATCTCTCGACTCCAACTGATCGTTATGATAACTTTCACCGTTTTTTAGCCCGAACCGGTTCGGATTTCCGCCTGCTCAGTGGTGCCTACATGTCGGTTCTTCTGGATATATTTTTACCAGAAGAAACCCGCCCGGATTTTGTTGTCTGTTGTGTTGGTACGCGGGTGGATCAAGACGATATTGATCTGGGAGTTATCGACCGAGGGATAAAAGAGAGACCAATCATCACAAAGGCATTTGGATTACTGAATCATGAAATGCTGAAGAACGCCAGTACTCTGCATTTTCATTTGTCCGAACATGTTGGAAAAAGCGGCTATTCCGCCTCGATTAATGAATATCACAATGTGCTTGATGATGAAATCCAAGATTTTGTTATCTTGAGTGAAATGTTGAATGCCGTTCCCATTCTGGGTCGATTGGAACTTTTTCATCATTTTAAAGCCGAAATATTGGATCGCTATTATTATCAACCAGATCAGGATAACCGCTATCACGAAGGTTGTCTGCGGGGTCTTTTGGGTGAAATCAGGGACTTGATTATGAAGGAGGCGCCGGAGAACATATTAATTCCGAAGAGAGATGCACTGCGGATGCTGAAAGCGACAGTATTTGCGGTTAAAACCTGGAAGGGCATTGATCGAAATACAACCCTTGAGGTTCTTGATGTTCTGTTAAAAACTGACCTAGCAAACCGGGAAGCGTATCTGCGAATCCATCGGGCTTTAACCTTCTTTGAAACGTTCCGGTTTCTGTACCATTTATTTGTGGTTCAGGATGAGGAGATTTACCTCGAAGATGAACATGTCTCGGACAATCTGCAAAAGGTTGCCCTGGCGATGGGATATGAAGATAAAAGTTATGCCCCGGCATACACCCAGATGCTGATTCATTATCAGGATCTTCAGGAAACTGCACGGCGGGGTGCAGAACAATTAATCCGGCTGGTAGACAAGCATCTGAGCAATATCACGATTTTTAATCCAATTACACAGGTAAGTGACGATTCCCGGAATGATCCGGAGAAAAAGGAAAACATTGCCAAGGAATTCATCAAGCAATCAATATTTTTTCGTGGAACTCGTTTTTGGGATGATGTATTCACATTACTGGATCGCAAAGATGAAATTCTTCTGAACCGATTTGTCGGTGATTTTATTTCGCTTCCGAAAGAACAGATGAACTCATTGATAAAGACCTATGTGCGCTGGGGCCGCCTGTCGCCATATTCCCTGATTTCTCTGCTGACGATTATTACCCAACACCAACCAGCACTTGCGGAATCAGAATTCATCCGTATTTTTTTGGATGAATTTATTTGTGATTTTGAAGGAACCCATGAAAACATCAGCCGCCTGTGCCATATTCTGAATTTTTCTCCCCAAGTGATGACCAATTTTCTGGCCCTGCTGAATGAAGAGCATCTAAAAAAACTGATTGAGGTTATCGACCGACCACTATGGGGGCCGGACATTATTATGTTGCAGAAGAATTTACTTATGTTATGCTACCTGTACAAAGACAGCAGTTATTATTTTCAACGGTTTTTTCAGCGGGTATTTAATTCTTATGCAGCCTACATCTCGTTGTTGAACAATGAACCGAAATTTGCCCAAATTGCTGATGGTTTACTTCACAACCTGGATAACTTTGATACTATTTCTGAACGTATTGAAAGACTGGGCGACTATTATGATTTTGAATTTCTCCGCCTTGGAATAAAAATAATCAATGGTGGTTCGTTTGAGAAAGTGAATAAACAGTTTACGATATTTTCCGATAATTTCATTCAGATTCTCTTTGAGCTTTGCAGAGAAGAGGTATCAAAGGAAATGGGCGGCGCCATCCCCGAGACAAAAGATCTGCTTGCGGTATTTGCCGCTGGCGGGCATGCCCGCAGCCAGTCTTTTGATGACGATTATGACCTGATAATTCTGCTGAATTCCGATGATAAAATGATGTTGGATTATGCCAATCGGATTATCCTGAAAATGAATAAACATATTATCCAACGCTCGATTATGACACATTACAGATTTGCGGACCGGTTTAAAAATTATGTCACGACATTCAGCAACCTGAAAAATTTCTTTGACCAACCGGACGAGGGTGCTTTTATTGACATGTCTCAGCTACTTGGAGCGCGAATGATAGTCGGCAGCGCTCATTTTAAAGAGGTATATGACAAAGAAATTGTTGGGCTGTTCATTTTTAATAATAAAAAGGAATTTATCAATTCAATTAAAATCGAAATATTTTCCCGAAGAAAATATTTTAATGATCTTGAGGTCGTCGATATTAAAGAATGCCCCGGAGGTTTACGGGATCTAGAAAATATTTTATTCATCCTGAAGGCCAATTATTCTATTGTGAGACCCATTTCTTCCAAACTATTTATCCAATTAGTGTCATGTTTACCGGAAATGCAGGTTGAAATTGAAGCGCTCAAAGATCATTATTACTTTTTGAAACATATTCGCGACCTTTATCACTTAATGGTTTCCGATAACGATGAATTACAAAAAAAATATTTGACTACAATTATTGGACCCCTAAATAAATCAAGAGAATTGCACTTTCAGTCGGCAGCTGATTTGCAGCAGACAATCGACACGACCCTGCAACAGAATGTTACTCTAATTCATCAAATATTTAAAGCGATTAAAACCGATTAGTCGTTTACCAATTGTAGTTTGAGCAAAGCTTTGGTTGCCGAATCGACAGCTATGGAAAGCATTTTGTTCTGAAAAGCTGCGATGGTTTCAGGTGTGGGGATTGAACGGTCCCATTTTTTTAGTTCTTTGGCGGTTTTTTGGAAAATTTTTTTTTGGCCTTTATCAAGAATACTGCGGGCGAGTTCTAAGTGTCTCAGACTGAGGTGTGTTTTATCCACATACAGATACTTTTTAATATCCTGAAAAAGTTTGTTTAACGTTGAGCCGGAATCTGAATCTAAGGCCGGGGGCACTTGACCCGACCGAACCCAGAGAGGGATTGAAATAGATGCAACGGGCTCGCCCAGATTGCACCAAAAGCTTGTTAGTTCTGGTTGACCACTTTTACCATCAAACACCGCTGCGGCTACACTTCGATACCGGTTAATAGTATCCTGTGTTTTTCGTAAATTGGGAGTACAATGATCAATCAGGGAATCGGGCAGGGCAATATCTTTCGAGACCGATGTAATAATGTACCGATGATCCAGTATTCCGAGGGAATATGCCTTTTCAAATAAGTATTTAGCGCGGTCGTGCCGGACAAAACCGTACCCCTCCGTGGAGCGGGCGGCATAGGCGAAATTTGCCCTGATAAGGAAAGGTGACTCTGTTGAAGATTTTGTATCAAACCGGATATATTCATGATTACCGGTTTCGAAAAAGACGGCATTTCCCAGCGCATCAATGACGCCAAAATTACTGGTGACTTTTCGACCATTGGCATTTGTTTCTCTAAGTAATTCATCGAAGTCTGCAACATTTTTACACTGTTGCAAAGCTCTTTTAATGAAATAACCTTCATCGTCATACCCGGTGTTTTCG
>JAFGLB010000057.1 GCA_016928255.1 Bacteroidota bacterium | reverse complement strand
GTGCCGCAGGCATCCCTTCTGGAAAAGCAAATCACATAGGTAGTAGATCCTTTTCAAGATTCCCGCCAACAGCATGCGGGAATGACAGAGGATAGTACAGTCAATTCAAGAAAAGCAAATCACATGTTAACTACTCAATATTGCATTACCGTGACTGCTTTGATCTAATATAAGATTCCCGCCAAAAACATGCGGGAATGACAAAGGGCCTAATTAAGATTCCCGCTAAAAAAAACACGGGAATGACAGAATGTCGAAATCTACCAGCTTCCGGATGCGCCGCCGCCGCCTGAAGACCCGCCGCCGCCCGAGAAGCCGGAACTTCCGGAAGACCATGATGAACCGCCCGATCCCCCGGATGAAAACGTAAACCCGCCGATAGAAGCCTGTCCCTTTGTCCGCAAATCTTCTTTTGCCTTCTGGTACCAATTGGTATGTTTTAAAAAAATTTTAGCCAACGGAAAAACAATAAGATATGTTACAAGACAAATAAAAGCTCCTTTAACACCCAAAACTACTATCGGAAACATCGCCCAAAAAGGAATTAGAAAAAGGTATAGGAACCAGCCGACACCGGGTGTTGCTATACCTACGATTGTAAACAAGCCTATAATCCCAAATATAAAACAACCAAGCAGTATCCGCTCAATAACAGAAATATCACCTGCTTCAAAATCTATAAAGCTCGGCTTTTCGTCAAATATTCCCTTATCGTCTCCTGTATCCAGTGCGGCAAATCCGGACTGCTGATCTCCTTCAAGAATTTTTATAACAGCCAGGGCACCGTCTGAAATTCCGCCGTCATAATCTTCATTCTTGAATTTAGGTGTCATAACATCCCTGATGATCCTGCCCGCCAATAAATCTGTCATTGTTCCTTCAAGGCCGTAGCCCACTTCAATACGCATTCGTCTGTCGTCCGGCACTACTAAGATCAGTATGCCGTTATCTTTGCCCTTCTGGCCAAGTTTCCATTCATTAAAAACCTTATTGGCATATTCTTCGATATTATCCCCATCAAGTGTTGAAAGAGTGAGAACGGCAATCTGGTTTCCTGTACGATTCTCGTGCGCCTTGAGACTGTCTGAGAGCATTTTCTTAGTTACCGGAGAAAGAATTTGGGCATTATCAGTTACCCGGCCTGTCAGATACGGAACTTCTGCTCCTCGCACGGTAAATATTACCAGAAGAATCATCAATATTATTAAATACGAAGTTTTATTCATACACCCTTCTCCTCGATAATCTGATCCGGCAGTTCGTTTACGGTATTACTAATATCCCGATTTAATTGTTCCAGAGATCTGGATATTTCTTCAAGACCGATTTCAAGGGCACGGCTGATTTCATTTTTTACAAGAGGCCGTGTCATGCGTGCAATAATATCCTGCATCGCATCTTCCGTTAACCGGCCGGTCAATCCTTTATCCGGAAGAATAATAATCTTTCTTTCAAAAAGGCTTACAAGCAGAAGAACTCCGATGCGCCTGCCGGTTGCGAATAATTCACGTTTTAAAAATAGTGATTCGGCGTATTGCCTTACTTCCACTTCTGCGCGATTTGCAGACAGGAATATTCTGGCAAATCCGGGAATAAAAATCGCCATAAGTGCGAATACAGCCCCTATTGCAAGTATTATCAATGCAGAATAGAGCACTGTTGTACTGGAAATCCAGCTATAGAATAAATAATCGAGAATAACAACAAACAGGCCTGCGATGGAAACGCCGAGAGAAAAAACTTTCCAGGGCAGTTCAGCATAATCATCACAGCGTTTGATAACAGCCAGAACAATCTGCGCATTTGTGCGTTTCTCAGAATCGGTGATTAGCCGATTCAGCCGTCCGCGCTCATTATCGGATAAGATATTTTGCATTTTGTACCTCATTGGAGAGACTTTTTCAACAAGCTTTAGTATTCCCTAAGCCAGAATAAACAGCTGACAAAAAAAATGCTTAGTGAATGGGTTTAAGATATAAATTCAAGAAACTGAAAGCAAACTATGGTATAATCACTTCCAGATATATCCATCTTCCTCCATCTGTCGACGAAGGAGCGCCCGGAGCAGCCGTATTATCGGGTTCGCCGGCGCCCGATTTTTTTTCACGGTCTTTTGTATGAACGGATATATATTGTTCAGCTTTTAACCGGACATTCAGATCCAGCAGAGAAAAGCTAACCCCGCATCCTAGTTTCAGCATCCAGCTTTGCTGAGTTGAAAGCGGATATTCTTTTATATTTTTTATTCCAAAAACTAAAAAATCCGTCTCCCACTGCCTCCACAGGAAATTAGGCCGGATATAAAGTATGCCGAGAGAAGGTTTGATAATCCACTTTGCCTTAGCGAATAACGTCACAGCTTCGATTTTTTGGACTCTAATATCTCCGAATATTTTATAGTACAGCCGGTTACCAAAAACCGTCGATGCGAGTGTAGTAAAAGGCCATGGTTCAAAATGTCCCACACCGTAAAAATTCCATTTATAAAAATCATATTCAACGGAGAAAGGCAGTGAGAAGAGAATTCCTTCTACTCCAGCCTGCCAGTGATAATATGTGTATTGTCCGTAAGCAAGGTCGCCGAATTCCAGGCCCTCTTTCGCAAAGCTCATTTCTCCTTTTTCTTCGCTTCTATTCCATTCGGCCCAGATCGACAATTTTTCTTCCGGTCGGATTTTAAGTCCTGCTGATAATACCTGATTTTTCCAGTCAAACGGCGAGGAGTACCATACCGGCAAGCCCTGCATAACCGATATTCTTTTTCCCCACGAAGCTGATGCTTCAATAATTTCCGCCGGGCTGCTGTTGAGTGCAATATTCCATGCATTACTTATGCAGTTATTATTTAAAGGAAATGAAAAATCTTTTAATCCTAGTCCGCTGCCGGATGTGACCGGGACGCGTTCATAATAAAATTCCGGCATAAATATATTATCAAAAGGATCGAGTTGTATTTTTGCGCTGTAGTACGCAGGAAATATTTTTTTTGATAAGGGTAACAATAATTGAGCGGAATAATTTATCCATCTGAAAGAACTGATCCATTCAAGCGAAAAAGAACGCAGTCCGTTATTAGTCGATAATGCAACTTCTGTTGAATAGTTGTTGTATGATGCGTACTGATTCCATCCGGAATACGCAAGCACTAGAGAATCCTTTCCACGTGATATTGAGACAGCGGCGTCAAAAGACCGCGCAAAAACCATCGCCGATGAGTGACCGGTTTTCTGCCGTATGATATCCGAGTATCCGCCCGAAATTTTTGTACTGATATTGGTCAGTGAATCTATTAATTCACTTCGCGCTTGTAACGAAAAACAAAAAACAGACAGCAGACACAAAAAAATACGCAGGCCAAATTTATACAAAATCGGCCTGCGTTGATTAGTAAACTGCAGATTCATAAAAATATTGCTCTCAGTACTCTTCGTACTCTTCAAACATCTCTTCTAAACCGAGCAATTTTTTCAGGTTTTCATT
>JAFGLB010000056.1 GCA_016928255.1 Bacteroidota bacterium | reverse complement strand
GGCAAGTTTTTGCATTGTTAAATCATTATCCAGATAGGGTTTTTCAGCTTCCATATAATCCTTCAGTCTTTTCGCGATTTCTTCTGCAAGCTTTTCATTTAATCCGCTTCTTTTATATTTTTCTGATTGAACAGCCTCTGACGCGTCAATTTTCTCATTTTTATTAATAAATATTTCCGGCTGTTTAAGTCCCATATAACCGATTGAATAAATCATAATTGAGAGGCAAATTTCTATCAGTATTTCGTATTTTTTCATGGGAGCGGCATAGAAAACCAATGCTACCAATATCCAGATTATCAGGCCGGCAAATGCGATATATTTTAACCAATTCAGATTAATACGATCTATATTAGAATATTCATCTCTTATTTTCTTATCATACTCGCCGACAAGCCTGATAGTGAAAAAGGTATACAGCAGACCCTGAATAGGAATAATATTCTCAAAAACGGTAAATTTCGGAGAATGAATATTCTGCATTATATTCTCCACAAATATAATTTTCTGCCCGGCTGTATATAAAAATTCCGGAATACAAAAAATATAAATTATAACAACCGGCAAAAAATGCAGCAAGTCCTTCTTCACTAATTTCTCGGCCTTTTTTGACAGAACTTTCGCGTACAAATAAAATATCGGGCCATATACAAGCGGAAAAGGATAAGAAATACCCATTAGATGCGGATATTCTCTGAAAATTCCCTTGGTATAGTACACTGCAAAGAGCATGTCGATAGAGAGTATAAATGTGGCAACAGCGAGGATCTTATTTGCAGTATGATTTTGCCGCCTGACCGCTAGGACAACAGTTAGAAGGACGCCCTGTATTCCAGCCAATAAACAAATTGTGGTAGTAATATCATTCATAACAAGCCGGCATTAGATAATTCGATATTAATAGAATCCGCACCTTACTTCGAGGGCATGCAAATATAGCAATATAAGAAGTAAAATAAAAAAGCAGGATTACAACCTTGTATACTCCTGCTCCTTTAAATATATAAATTTTATACTTTAGGCGGATTGCCGGATAATAAGTTGAGGTTTGAATAAATGCTTTTGGGGACTTTTAAGAATTTCTTCCCTGTGTGCTGTTGCCATACTATATGCCGCTTCCACGATTTCATCCATTGGCTGTTTGATAGTCGTAAGGCTTGGAGTCGAAAGCCGCGCAATCGGTAAATCATCAAAACCAATAATAGCCATGTCCTCAGGCACACGAACTCCTCTTTCTTTTGCTACAAGCAAAAGACCCAATGCGCAATTATCTGCTGCCGCACAGAAAACTGCATCAACACCGGCAGAAATTAATTTGGGCATCGCCGCAACACCGTCCTCGCGGGAGTAATTCGGCGCTTCGATATCACATCCGAGAGGAATAGTGAGTCCGGCATGTTTCAATGCATCTCTAAATCCGTCAAGACGCAGTCTTGCATTATAATTTCCGGCATGATTCCCGCTTGATACCGTTTTCCCGTTTACAATCGCTATTTTCTTTTTACCCTTGGATATTAAATATTCGCCGGCAATATGACCGCCTGCAAGGTTATCCGTACTTACAGTTGACGCACCGGCGGCTTCTTCATCCACCAAAATGATCGGTACATTATTTTTTTTATATTGTGAAATCACATTCGGATTTGGACACATAGAAATAGCAATGAGAACCGAAGGTTTGTTTTCTGTCAAAATCTTTTCCAGGCTTTCAGCCTGCTTATCTAATTCGCCAGATGAAGAACGGAACGACAAATTTGCCGGATTGATTAATTTCTTAAAATGATCCAATATGGCAATCTGGAACAGGGAACCGAAATACGGTGCCGTGACGACTACTTTAAGTTGGTCTGCCATTTTAAACCTCCGGAAATGGAATTAAAAAATTTTATGCCTTTTCAAATTTATATCTTTCTACCTGTATTTACAAGTATAAAAAAAATAGGCATTTCGATATAAGAATTGCATTTTAACAGATATTATAGCATATATTCGAATTAACTGCAGAATTCTATATACTAACAACGCTAGAAATTATGAGCGCCGATAAAGAACTGGTGCACCGATTTTGCACTCCCCAATTTATTCCGTTTTCAGAATTTGAAAAAAATGCCTTCTCAAATACAAAAAAAGTTGAATTTCCTTTTGAAAACGAGAATTTGACTGGTTATACCTGGGGAGAGGGAAAGACTGTATTGCTTATCCACGGCTGGGGGTCCCGGGCAAGCCATCTGGCAGTTCTGGGCAGATTTCTGGCAAAAGCAGGATTTAAAGTATTTGTATTCGATGCTCCTGCACACTCTTCAACAACATTTCCTCCTAAGAAATCATCGACAAACATGTTCGAGTACGGCAAAGCAATATATATAGTCGCAGGTTCAATCGGGCCAATATATGCAGCAATCGGACATTCGTTCGGAGCAATATGCGCTGCTTTTGCGGTATCAGGGATCTCGGCTTTCAGTAAATACAAAATTTCCGTAAAGAAACTCTTACTTATCAGTACACCGCCGAAACTTACAGATGTCTATCTGAGTTTTTGCAGAAAAGATCAAGCGGGTGAGAATGGATTTGCTGTTCTTAAAAGCACACTTGAAAAGGAATTCAATTTTATTTCTGAAGATTATACTATTGAAAATTCCTTGAGAAATATTTCCTCGAATATTCTGCTCATACACGATACTGAAGATGAAGAATTCCCGGTGTCGGATATTTATCAACTGCAAAAATCCTTTCCAGGGATCAATATCTTTATTACTGAAGGATACGGTCATAAAAGGATTCTGGGAAATCGGTTTATGATGGCAAGAATAAAAGACTACCTGCTTGATGAATAATAAAAAGCCGCCGACACGTTTGCAGTGCAGCCATATTCCCGCACGGCAGTGTTGCTTTTTTCTTACTGTTTTTTTAAGTTTGATGTAGATTTATAAAAAATTGCAAATTAATCGCCGTGATTTTTTACCGCAAATAACGTTGTCAGCAGCCGAATAATACTTGAAAAACGAAAGGAAGAATCCATGAAGCCAAAAAGTATACTATGCTCAGCCGTAATCTTTATTCTTATACTCGGCAGTTTTCCATATTCAGACTTATCAGCACAGATCCAGCCTGAACCGAAAGTTCAGCAGTTAATTAAGGTCGATCCAAAACAAATAGAGGGAAAAAGTCCATGTAATTGCCTGGCAGATACAAAGGTTATTACCTTCTATGAAAACGAATCGATCCCGGCTGAAATGGGAATCAGCAGCGGTGTATATACAAAAGTTGAAGGTTATCGATATATCAACATCACGGTTGAGTTTGACCAGAGAACAGCCGCGGAAAAACCTGTAACTCTGTCTGTAATGTTCGGATTCAGCAGTACGGCTGAGCTTGGTTCCGGAAAATATTTCAATTTTGAAAACAATTATACAAATTCTGCAGATCCGATAGCGATTGCAGCCAGCGGAAAGAACAGCTGGATGGGTTCTCCTCATAATATAAGCAGATACACGATACGAATTCCGATAATGGCGCCTTTCATTCAGGTCTTTCCTTACAATCTTGAATCAAGAGCAAGAAGAGTAACTATTAAAGCATACCTGAGCACTTAATCGAAAAAACTTTGCAGATGCCACATGCCTTTTTAAGGAGCGATTCCCGTATTTTTACGGGAATTGCTCCTGCATAATCATAATCATTCTTCTTCCGGATAAGACCTGAACAAAATGAAACCGATAAAGATATCCACAGAAAAAATCAGTTTGCAGGCCGAGCTTGGTGATAGTCCGACAGCAAAACTAATATATGAAACCCTGCCAATCGAAGGCGATGCGAGGCGCTGGGGAGACGAAATCTACTTCAGCATACCCGTGGAATCCAGACTAGAAGAGCAGGCGCGGGCCGAAATGACCATAGGTGAAATTGCTTACTGGCCGCCGGGAAGTGCATTCTGCATATTCTTCGGCCCTACTCCAGCAAGCCTTAATAATAAGCCTCACGCCGCAGGTCCGGTCAATCCGGTTGGAAAAATTACAGGCGATGCAGCACAATTGAAGGCAGTACGGGATGGCGAGAAGATACGGATAGAATCAGCCGGTGATAATCCATGAATCTCCCGTTCAGGAGATAATTGGTTAAAAAAAATCCCTATTTTTTTTCAAACAGGGAATCATCAATCCCCGTATTCACTTTATAATCAGAATAAGCGATCGTAACAGAGCCGTTCCACGGCATTGAACGCCGGGTATTACCGAACTGGTTACCCTGCTGTGAATCCAGTATTTCCGATGATTTCTCTCTTTCACCGGTCGAGCCCAATGTAAAAACTATTTTCGACGGCAGCCAAAATTTTTCCTGCACGAGTTCATAAGAAAAATCCATAGTAAGTGTTCTGCCTTCATACGGGATAGTTTCAATTTTTAATATTGTCCAGTTTACCGATTCTAACCATACATACATCTGTCTTAATTTTGTTTTGGTTTCCTTCGCGGCAAGTTGAAGTTTATAGACCATCCTGCCTTGCGCCATTTCCGACTGTACCAGCGATGCATTATAACGGTCTGACAGGACTGCCGGATTAAGTATTATCCCGTCGCGCGGCACAAACAGGAATCCTTTTGAGTCAAAGTGAATTTTATCCGGTTTTTTAAAATACATCGTAGCATGCATATTAGGAACCTGCACCTGTTCCATATTGACTTCAGCATCAATTGTAACGGTAAAATCCGAAACATCCCCGAATGCTTCAACAGCTTTAGAAAGAAGAGAATCTGCTTCCGATATCATTACTGGTTTTTTTGCAGACGCAGGATTTGCAGGAAAAGGAATAAGGAATAACAGGGCCGCTATAATCTTCTTCATATTCTCACCGTTGTGTTTGTATGTTCCGATTTCACAAGTTTATCGTAAAGCATCATCAGCAGAGTACCGAGTATACCGATACCGACAAGCGCATACCATACCATTTCAGGTCTGCCGGCTGCTTTGGAAGTCTGATAAAGCCATCCGCCTATCGGGTCGCCGACAAATCTGGCGATGGCAATCGGCAGGAATGCATAACCCTGGAATAATCCCTGCTGTCCCGGCGGCGCTATTTCAGAGATATATTCGTAGTACCGCGGAGCCTGGATCATTTCACCTACGGCAAACGCAATAATTCCCGCTGCAATAGTCGGAATGCTCGGATAAATACCAATTATAATCCATATCAGGCTTGAAACCGCAAATCCGATTACAATTGCCGTGCGTGTCGGAATATTTTTTGTCATGCGATTAAGCGGGATCTGAAAAAGAATTATCGCGCCGGCTGCTGCCCAGGATTGGATAATTTCGTACGGGGCATTCATATCTATATAATCGGTTATATAATATGGTATAATAATAAATTCCTGCCAGAAGATTATCCAGTACAAGGAATATATCAATAAAAAAATCATGAATTTATAATTTGCCAAAACAACAAACAGGTTGGCAATCTTTTTGCCGAGGGATTCTGCAATTTCTGTTTGCGGACTTCTCACTTCTTTATACAGCATTATATTGACAACCAGCATAGCCAGGCAGCTGATGGATGAGACCATATAAACAAATTCATTTCCAAAACTATCGCGTACAAAATAAGCGATTGTAGGTCCCAGCAAAGCACCGACATTAACCAGCCAGTAATATATTGCGAATCCGAGTGATTTTGTTTCCTCTGTTGAAGTAATCGCAACCGTCCCGAGCACGGATGGTTTGATAAACGAGCCGCCGAAAGCCGTAAAGATTAAAAAGGCCATAAGCAGCCAGTAGGTATTCAAATCTGCATAAACTCCGGCGAACGCATTCATACCGACCGAGCCGATAAGGAAATATCCGAGAGCCAGAATTGAAAATGCAATATTGAACGCGCGGCGGAATCCCCACTTATCAGCGAGAGTGCCGCCCAGAATTGGCAGAAGGAAAATCAGGCCGCCGAATATTCCCGACAGCTGTCCCGCTTCAGTCTCTGAAAAACCGAGCTTATTGCGAAGGTATATCATGAACACGATTTGCTGGCCGTAATATGCCAGCCGTTCGAACAATTCCATCCCGTTTGCAACCCAGAAAGTCGGGTGGAACCCGTCGCGGACGCTTTCCAGTTTTGCTCGAATATTCACTCGTGTTTTTTTCTGAAAATTGGTTTAAAGAAAAAAATGTCAGCCGGCAGTCAATCCTGCTTCTTTGACAATTACCGGCATTATACTTTCCCACATCATCGGCATAATATGCACGCCTCGTACGCCTTTAATCCTGCGGAACGTCTGTATCATTTCAACTGCAATCTTTACTCCCTCTTCTTTAGGGTCGGAAGCATTTTCCATGCGGCTGATATATTCCTCGTTAATTTTTACACCAGGGACTTCTTTTTTCATATGATACAGTGCTTTCACGGATTTAACCGGCATAACCCCCGCAAAAATAGCACATTTTTCATGCAATCCTAATTCGACTGCTTTTTCCATCCACTTATTAAAAATGTTCATATCGAACACGGGCTGTGTCTGTATAAAATGCGCGCCTGCCCGTACTTTTTTAAAGAGGCGAATTATCCGCATATCGAGAGGTTCGGCAAACGGATTTGCGGCCGCACCGATAAGAAAATCGGGCTTCTTTTTCATCTCTTCATCCGACAGCAAAAAACCGCTGTTCATTTTTGCTACTGCAGCAACAAGCTGGATAGAATCCAAATCGAATACACCTTTTGCTTCCGGCTGATCTCCGAACTTCTGGTAATCTCCGGTCAGGCATAGCACGTTATGAATTCCAAGTGCAGCAGCACCCAGCAAATCGCTTTGTATCGCAAGCCTGTTGCGGTCGCGGCAGGTCATCTGTATAATAGGCTCTATTCCCTCGTCCAGAAGAATCTTAGCTGAAGCGATACTGGATAAACGAACAACTGCGGTCTGGTTATCAGTGATATTCACCGCGTCGGCAGTGCCTTTGAAGTACTTCGACTTCTCTTTGATCACATCTCCGTCGCAGCTTTTAGGCGGGCCGATTTCTCCGCAGACAATAAATTTACCGGATTCAATTTTTTCTTTGAGCGTCATTAGACAGAATTTCCTTTACCTTCTTTTTATCATTGCGTACAAACCAGGCCGGCGCTGCAATTCTTTTCATAAAAACATTGAGCCAGGCCGACGTTCCTTCCAGATTCCAGTTATGTATATTATTTAGCTTATAGAGCAAACTCATGCGGCCTAATAGTCTTGAGCGTTTATGAATCTTATACCACACGCACTTTCGTTCCGGATATACCTCGCAATATCCCCCTTCGGCTGTTCCTCCGCATGGTCCGTTTCGCAGGCGTTTCGGGCAGCGCTGACTGCAGACAAATCCGGTTGAAGAAAGTATGCATTCGCCGCATCTCTGACAGCCGAAAATCGGCACCTTGATTAAATCTTCAAATAATAACACAATACGCGAGATTTTTCTTTCTCCCGGCGTTATCGGTTTTCCTTTTGAAACAAAATTATTTGACATTAGTATATTCTTTTCTGATTGGTTCCTACGAATAAAAATTCATCACTCTCATTATGACATCATAACCTTCCATTTGAAGCGCATCTTTTAAGCACTGCATAGCCGGATGGTCTTCCGGCAGAATCATATAATTGCGTTTTACCGAACCGATGATGGTATTGAAACCCATAGGCATTGCCATTGTTAAGAAAGCACTCTCAAGCGGACCTTTTACCGGCGAGCCGTCTGCTCGTTTTGAAGGAAGCATTACTGTGAAATTGCTCAGCCCGACCGACATATTGACATTTTTTAGATCCGGATCTTCATGAATCAATCTGATAGAATTTATCAGCCTTTTAAAATTTCCTTCCGAGTCGCTGCCGATCGGCATGATACCGGGATCAATTATTATTTCGTTATTTTTTACGCCGGGTATTCGATCGCGGACAATCTTCATCATTATTTGCGCTGTTGCATGGGTTTCTTCCGCAGTTCTATTCATCTTGAGGTCGCCGTTTTCATCCGGACCTTCGGTAACCAGGAGTATGGGAATAAAAGGCTGTTTCTTATAAATATCGAACATCTGCAGCCGCGCTTGTGATACGGAATTCAAAATCGGTTTTCTATTCCCCGCACATTCCGGATTGTATGCTTCAAGTCCCGCCGCTGCAATTTCAGGATCAGGCGTATCGATCGACAGCGGAAGATTAATCCGTTCCTGAATTTTCTTCACAATGTCAGCCATGAATCCAGGAGAACGCAGTCCCACATTAACATCTATATACGCCGCACCGCTTTCCGCCTGCGACCGTGCCAATTCCACTATTCCTGCAAGATCGTTTTTTTCGAACATTACATGAGTTGACGGAACCGAATCGTTAATCGACTCTGCAATTATTGTTAAACCTGTTATACCCATAAAAATTCCTTTTGCCTGATTTTTTTTGAATATTATATAATTTAAGAAAATATTAGCAGATTTTCAGAAAAAAATGATCATGAAACGGACTGCAGAGAGATGTATTACCGGCCGAAAATTATCCCTTATTAAATCAGGATAAAATATCTTTCCTTTCAAAAACGATCCATGCGCACAGCATGCATCCGAGAGACCATGCCCCCATAAAAAGTATGCCGTTCTTGATTTCTTCCCAGGGAACCGGATTCTGAAATACTTTCTGCCACATATCGAGATATTTCGTAAAGAGGTAGTTTTTGGGAATTTCAAAAAATTCCACGGGGATAACGCTGATAACAGTGAATATAATCAGTACTCCCATAGTCGCAACAATCGGACCGATTGCATTTTCCACAAAAGACGAAAAGAAGAAAGATAAAGAAGCGATCGTAATCATTGTCCATGCTGCAAGCAGGTACGCTGTCAGAAAACGCCAAGCAACATCGGACTCAGGCAATATAAGCACACCTCGAAGAATTATTATTAAATCTCCCCGCCCGAGTAGAATTATTGCCAGACCGATACTCAATACTGCAAGGAAGAAAACAAAAACTACCGTATATATTAAAGTTGTTATGTACTTTGCAATGAAAATTCGTGTGCGGGAAACAGGCCGTATAAGAATCAAGCGGTAGGTTCCGGCGGTAGCTTCTCCGGCAAGCTGATCTCCTGCAACAAATGAAATCAAAAGCGGAATATGAAACCACAAGCTGTTCATGATCTGGTGCGCAACGAACCATCCATTAAACAAGTTGCCGAAGAAAAGAAAATCGCGCGACATTCCGCGCATGGCGATTGTCAGGAACCTGCCTCCTTCCAGTTTCATTGCGATTTCTATTAAAGGTACGATCAGCAGCACAATTCCAAAGCCTATATACGTCCGCTTTTTCAGGAAAAGTTTGACCAGTTCGCTGTATATCAATTTGCTCATGATTAAACCTGAGAAGCATTCTCCGTTATCGACAGAAAGAGGTTTTCAAGCGAGCGCATGGGGATCAGTGCATTTACCTGAACTCCTGCATCGACAAGCGCTTTATTTAATTCAGGGATAAATATAAAATCCATAATTATCTCAAATTTATCTTCTTCTCTTACATCGTAACTTTTGAATAATTTTTCTTTGCTTTTAAGGACAGCGATTACTTTCTGCTGCGGTTCTGCATGAAGAATCACGGATTTATCCCCTTCATTCAACAGTGCATTCACATCTCCCTGAACCACAAGCTCGCCTTTATTGATAATGGCCATTCGATTTGCGACCATTTCCACTTCATTCAACAGATGCGAAGAAAGAATAATCGTTTTTCCTCTCTCGCGGGACAGGTATATTATCAGGTCGCGCACTTCTTTCATACCCTGCGGATCAAGGCCGTTGGTAGGCTCATCAAGGACAACCAATTCCGGATCCGAAATTAATGCCTGTGCGATACCGAGCCTTTGTTTCATTCCATGCGAATAAGTTTTAACCTTATCGACGGCCCTGTTGCTCAGTCCGACAAGTTCAAGCACTTCATAGATCTTTTTTCGATCTACGCCGCCTGAAAGACTGCCTAGTATCTCAAGATTTTTATATGCTGATAAATATTGATAAAAATCGGGTTTTTCAACAATTCCACCGACTCGCTGCAATGCTTCAGACCGACTGCTCTTCAAAGGGTATCCAAAAATTTCAGCTTCACCTTCAGTCGGTCTTATAAGCGACAGCAACATGCGTATGGTAGTGCTTTTCCCCGCACCGTTCGGTCCTAAAAATCCGAAAACATCACCGCGGCAGACTTCGAGATTAAGGTTCTTGACGGCCCAGCGCTTGCCGTATCTTTTACCAAGTTGTCGTGTTTGAAGTATTGTTTCAGTCATATAAGTTAATCAAAAACACTCTGTCAATATACCAATGCCTTTGTACTTGTTCAACTCAAAACAAACACTGCAAAATGAAAAAAAATTTGGAGAAAAGCGCCGGAATCTGTATCTTATAAAGAATAACAACACATTAACTAAGTAAAACAATGAATAAATTATATAGTGTCGCCGTCGCAGGCGCAACCGGCCTAGTCGGCCGGACAATGATTAAAGTTTTGGAAGAATTCGATTTCCCGGTAAAAGAGCTCATTCCTCTCGCTTCATCGCGGTCAGCCGGAACGGAAGTAATGTTTAAGAATAAACCTGTAAAAGTGAAATCACTTGCAGAAGAGAGTTTTGCAGGCATTGATTTTGCATTGTTTTCGGCAGGTGCAGGTGTAAGCAAGGAATTCGGACCGAAAGCAGCATTGCAGGGAACTGTCGTTATTGATAACAGCAGTGCATTCCGCATGGATGCGGATGTACCGCTTGTAGTGCCCGAAGTAAATCCGGAAGATGCTTTCAAGCATCACGGCATTATTGCAAATCCGAATTGTTCGACCATACAAATGGTGGTTGTTTTAAAACCACTGCATGATGCTTATAAAATAAAACGCGTCGTTGTATCGACATACCAGTCCGTTACAGGCGCCGGCAAAAAAGGCATAAACCAGCTCGAAGATGAGATAGCAAAACAGCCGCTTCGCGAGAAAAAATTTCCTCATCCCATAGCTTACAATGTACTGCCGCATATTGATGTTTTCCTTCCCGATGGTTACACGAAGGAAGAACGGAAGATGACGGATGAGACAAAAAAAATAATGGGCGAGGATATTCCGGTCACGGCAACAACGGTGCGTGTGCCTGTAGTCGGCGGGCACAGTGAAGCGGTAAATATCGAATTCGAGAAACCGTGTCAAGTTGAAGAAATCCGTTCAATATTGAAAAATGCTCCGGGAGTGACACTTCAGGATGATCCTGGAACAAATTTATATCCCCTGCCGATTCATGCTTTTGGAAAAAACGATGTTTTTGTTGGGCGGATACGCAAGGACTTCACCATCCCGAGCGGAGTTAATCTCTGGATTGTTTCGGACAATATCCGCAAAGGTGCGGCTACGAATGCGGTACAGATAGCGCAGCTGCTCATATCGCGGAAATAACGGGTGAAGGCTAATAAAGGATTTAAGAAATGATCGTCATGAAATTCGGCGGCACTTCCGTTGAAGATGCCAAATCAATACAGACTGTTATTAAAATTGTTCAAAAAGAACAATCCAGACGGCCCGTTGTAGTGCTGTCCGCCATCGCAGGTGCGACCAACACTCTTTTGAAAGCTGCACGTACCGCGCAGGAAGGAAATCTTAACGAGGCCGTCAAGCTACTGAACGATCTACTGGACCGGCATGTAACGGTAATGGAAAATTTGATTGACAATCGTGCAACAGTTCAAAGATTGATTGCTTCATTCAAACCGCATTTTGAGGAACTGCGCAATCTATGTCATGGAATTGCGATCCTCGGAGAACTAACGAACCGGTCGCTGGATGCAATCGCATCGATGGGCGAACTGCTGTCTTCGCAGATTCTCTGCGAAGCCATGTGCAGTCAGGGTATTTCGGCAAAATGGATCGATGCCCGTACATTTATTAAAACGGATGACCAGTTTGCCTGTGCAGCTCCGCTATTTGACGAGATCAATACAAAGGCAAAGGAAATACTCTCTCCTATTCTGGAATCGAAAACGATCGTCATCACGCAGGGTTTCATCGGATCGAATTCGAAAGGAATTACAACCACACTCGGCAGGGGCGGTTCTGATTACTCGGCTTCAATTATAGGCGCTGCGCTTGATGCGGAAGAGATCCAGATATGGACGGATGTTGACGGAGTGCTGACATCAGACCCGCGCATTGCACCTACAGCGCAGAAACTGCGGATTATTTCATTCAGGGAAGCGGCGGAGCTTGCATATTTCGGGGCAAAAGTGCTGCACCCGAGCACTATCTTCCCTGCCGTAAAAAAGGATATTCCGGTTGTAGTATTGAATTCAAAACGTCCGGAAAACAAAGGCACACGAATAGTATCGCGGCCGCCGAAGACAAATATCCCGGTAAAATCCATTGCCTGCAAACGCGGCATCACTGTGGTTAACGTTCAGTCGCTCCGGATGCTTATGGCTTACGGTTTTTTGGAATCCATATTTTCCGTATTTAACAAGTACGAAACATCGGTCGATCTTGTCAGCACTTCGGAAGTTGCTGTTTCGCTTACAATCGACAATACGTCGAAGCTGGATAAAATCATCGAGGAGCTGTCGACTTTCGCAGAAGTGTCGGTCCTGGAAAAGCAGGGAATTATATGCATAGTCGGCGACCAGATGCGCTCAACAGCCGGTGTGGCAAATCAGATATTTCATGCACTGCGCGAAATAAACCTTGTAATGATTTCCCAGGGAGCATCTGAAATAAATATGAGCATAGTTATCGACGAATCTCAGATCGATCAGGCTGTAAAGAACCTTCATAAACACTTCTTTGAAACCGATCTCGATTCAAATATGTTTGAACCGGTAGGAGGTAAATAAATTTATGCATATCGCCATTATCGGTTACGGAAAAATGGGAAAAGAAATTGAGCGTCTGGCTCTAGGGCGCGGATGGAGTGTCGATCTGCGTATCGACATCGACACGCCTCCGGTCACTCCAGCCCAGCGAAGTAATATCGACGTAGTTATACATTATGCCCAGGCAGACAGAATCGTGGACGATCTTACACCATGGGCGGAAGCGCGAAAACAGATTGTTATTGGAACAACCGGATGGCAGGAGCAATTACCTAAGATCGAAGCGCTTGTAAAAAAGAACGGAATCGGACTTCTCTACGCATCGAACTTTTCTATCGGTGTTAACATATTCTTTCATCTCGTTCGCAATGCGGCTCAGATGATGGATAAATTCCCGGACTACGATGCATTTATTCAGGAGATACATCACAAGAACAAGCTCGACAGTCCGAGCGGAACTGCTTTAACTATCGGGCAAATTGTTTTAAAGCATTTGAGCAGGAAAAAAGAATTGCTCAACGAAACATCACATGGCAAGATCCGGCCAGAACAGCTTCATGTCTCATCTGTCCGCAGCGGTTCGGTTGTGGGCACGCACGTGCTTTCATTCGATTCCGATGCGGATATGATCGAATTGAAACATACCGCTAAAAACCGTTCCGGCTTGGCGCTCGGTACACTGCTTGCGGCTGAATGGATAGCCGGTAAAAAAGGATTGTACAAGATGGATGATCTGTTTGATGATCTTTTAAAAAAGGAGACCGTTAGGTCATGACTGCACAAACAAAATTTCAAGGGACAGCTACAGCTATTGTTACACCGTTCAAGAAAGACGGCTCGATAGATGATGCGGCATTGAGGAAGCTGGTGGATTTCCAGATAAGCGGGGGCGTGGAAGGCCTGGTTCCGGTAGGAACAACGGGCGAAAATCCGACCCTAAGCCCTGACGAACAAAAACGCGTAATTGAAATAGTAATCGAACAGGCAAATAAAAGAGTAAAGATTTTTGCAGGAGCCGGGAGCAACAACACAACAGAAGTCATCGAGAAGGCAAAATTTGTAAAAAGTGCCGGGGCAGACGCGGCACTGGTAGTCGGTCCTTATTACAACAAACCGACGCAGAATGGGTACTTCCAGCACTTCAGCGCAATTGCCGATGCCGTGGATATTCCATTGATCATTTATAACGTGCCGGGCAGGACAGGCGGCAATATTGAAGCGGCTACTTTGCTCAAAATGGCCGAGGAAATACCGAACGTAATGATGGTAAAAGAAGCGTCCGGCAACATGGCGCAGATTATGGAAATTGCGCGCAACAAACCGAAAAATTTTTCTTTGCTGTCCGGCGATGATTCGCTTGCATATTCGATCATCGCACTTGGCGGGGACGGATGTATCTCTGTAGTATCGAATGAAGTGCCTAAAGAGTTTTCTAACTTATTGCGGCTCTGCCTTTCCGGTAATTGGACTGAAGCGTTACAGCTTCAATACAGACTGCTTCCATTGATGAATGTTAATTTTATCGAATCCAGTCCGATTCCTGTAAAAACGGCGCTTGCAATGATGGGTATGATCGAAGAATCGTTTCGCCTGCCGCTTGTGCATTTAACAGAGCCCAGCCGGGTAAAGCTAAAAAAGGTATTGGACGAATTAAAATTATTATAGTTTTTTTAGCAGTCTTTCACATATTGAGAAATACCGTAGTAGGCTAATTTAAGATTCCCGATAGAAGCATTCGGGAATGACACATCCCTTTTTTGTCATTCCCGCGGATTTTAAGCCCGTTTCGATATTTATATCGAAACGCGATCTCGACAAGGTCGGACGGGAATCTTAATATAATTAATAAGAAAGTTGAAAATTAGCCCAACACCAAATATCGTTTGGTATTACGGAATATATTCTTTATCTTATATATGTCAAATAACAGTACACCGTTATGGCTCCCTCGGGAGACCTTTTCTGTAGAGTAAGTCCTGTTACAAGTCGTTTGTTTGTGGTTTGCTTCAATATTTGAACGCCTCCATAAAGATGTTTCCGACTTAGTTGGGCCGTATCAATATAGTAAAAGTGTTTTATGAGTAGAGTACGGCGTACACCCTGCCGGCGGTTAGCCGGTTTTACAATCTTTATGAAAGGATTTGTTCCATGGAAAAAGGAACAGTCAAATGGTTTAATGGAGCCAAAGGTTTTGGTTTCATTTCACGTCAAAGCGGCGAAGATGTATTCGTCCACTTCAAAGCAATTACCAGCAATGGCTACAAGACGCTCAACGAGGGCGACAAAGTAGAATTTGAAGTCCAGCAAGGTCCAAAAGGCCTTCAGGCTGCAAACGTT
>JAFGLB010000055.1 GCA_016928255.1 Bacteroidota bacterium | reverse complement strand
TACGGGAGGATCATATTATCGGGCCACAAGCGGCGGAAATGAAATAGACGATATTTTTAACGAGCTTTGTTCTCTGGAAAAAGTGGAATTCGGTACGAAGCAGGTAACAGGTTATGAGACACGCTACCAGTATCCACTGGCAGCTGCAATTATTTTGATGATACTTGAGCTTATGCTTTCTTCGCGGCGCGGCAAGCTGGTCGACCGTCTGAAAAAAATTTTACCTGCGGCAGCGTCTTTGTTTTTAATCTTATTATTTTCTGAAAACCTGACAGCACAGACTGTACGGTCTCACATTAAGAAAGGGAACGGCGTATATGAAAAAGGCCGTTACGCAGACGCTGAGGTGGAGTATAAAAAGGCGCTGGATAAGAATCCGAAATCAAAGGAAGCTCAATTTAATCTCGGCAATTCTTATTACAAGCAGGAGCGTTACGAGGAAGCTTTAAGGGAATTCGGCAATTACGGTACAGCAGCGAAGTCTCCTGAAGAAAGGGCTGAAGCTTATTACAACCTGGGCAATTCTTTTTACAGCTCAAATAAATACAAGGAAGCGGTTGAAGCCTACAGGCGTTCACTACGGCTGAATCCTAATGATGATGATGCGCGGTATAATCTGCAGATGGCGCGTGAAAAATTGAAACAGCAGGATCAGCAGAAGCAGAAACAGGATCAAAAACAGGATCAGAAGCAGGATCAGAAGCAGGATCAACAGCAGAACCAGCAGCAGAATCAAAATCAGCCGCCGCCGGAACAAAAGAAACAGGAACAGCCGCAGGTTCAGAAGAAAGAACAGATGCCCAAACAGGAAGCGGATCGTATTCTGGAAGCGCTTAGAAATAATGAAAAAGAAATTCAGAAGAATATCCGAAAACGCGAGGCAGTCAAAGTAAAAGTGGACAAGGATTGGTAGCGCCTGATGTGCGGGCGGATTTTCATGTATTTCAGAAAAAAAATTGGTTGCTAAATAATTATAATGAAAAATAAAAAAAGATATTTTTTCTATTTGTGCATCTTATTTTTTTTGGTGCTGAACGTTGAATTTCTAAAAGCGCAGGACGGCACGTTTACTGCTTCGGCAGATCCATCAAGCATTGCAGCGGGAGAGCAGTTTCAATTATCCTTCACATTCAGCGGAACCGATGTTAACAGTGTTAAAAACCTGAAGGCACCTGATTTTCGTCAATTCGTAGTCATTTCCGGGCCGAATCAATCGACAAGCATGCAGTGGATAAACGGCCGTATGTCGGGTTCGGTTACTTATTCTTACGCTCTTTATGCCCGGCAGGCAGGCAAATATTCGATAGGCCCTGCATCAATTGATTATAAAGGAAAGATCCTCCAATCGAATTCGGTACAGATAGAAGTTACACAGGGAAAATCCAAACAGCAGCAAAAGCAGCAGGACCAGCCGGGTGTTGATATCGGTGATAATTTACTAATAAAAGCTTATTCGGATAAACAGCGTGTCCGGATGGGTGAACAACTGGTTGTGACGTTCAAACTTTACACACGGGTATCAGTATCGGGATATGATCTGGCAAAGGCACCGACGTTCGAGGGTTTCTGGGGTGAAGACTTCGATATGCCGAAACCGCCCGTTCAGACTAACGAAACACTTAACGGAAAACAATACCGGTGTGTTGTGATAAAAAAGACGGCATTGTTTGCAACACAGTCAGGGACTCTAAAAATCGCTCCGCTTGAAGTGCGCTGTGCGGTACAGGTTCAGGCAAAACGAAGAAGCAACGACCCGTTTGATCAGTTTTTTAACGATCCGTTTTTTCAGCAGATGCAGACAACCAACCTGGAGGTGAAATCGAATCCGCTGGTAATAACAGTTGATCCTCTGCCTGCAAATGCACCGTCAGGATATTCAGGTGCTATCGGACGGTTTACATTCGATGTAAGTGCAGATAAAAAAAAGGTGAAAGCAGGAGACCCGATAACGTTGAGGGTATCTGTTTCCGGATCAGGTAATATAAAATTAGTTACACTGCCGAAACCTCAATTACCGGCCGATATTGAAGCGTATGAACCTGAGATTTCGGAAAACATATCTCGGGACGGCGGCATAATAAGGGGAAAGAAAACGGCGGAATATCTGCTTATTCCGCGAAACGCAGGCCAGCGCGTACTCGAACCTCTGACGTTTGTTCATTTTAATCTGGACAAAAGAGAATATGTTACTCTTCACTCACCTAAGTTTGAATTCACAATAGAGCCGGGAAAAGAGTTTACAGGCAGCACTGCAGGAACTATTTCAAAAGAAGATGTGCGTATTCTCGGTGAAGATATCCGTTTTCTAAAACTCGCTTCAGGAAGTTTCCGGCATAGTTCCGAAGAAGAATCAGACTGGCTGTTTGTATTATGCATGGCGCTTCCACCGGCAGTATTTGCAGGCGCATGGTTTTACCGGAAGCGTATGGAAAAGATATACGGCGACATGCCCAAACTTTTATTTGAGACTGCGGGCCGTGAAGCTTCTCGCCGCCTTAAGAAAGCGCATTTACTGCTTGAGCAGGGAAACACAGAGAGTTACCATGCAGAAATACTCAAAGCGCTTACCGAATACCTGGAGCATAAACTGAGAATAGCAAAAGCTGTTTTTGTCATGGATGATGCAACCGCAAAATTAAGGCAGCATGGTGTAAAGGAAGAAGTGATCCGTTCATTAAAAAGCTGTATGGAGCGTGCGGAATTTGCCCGTTTTGCACCCGGTTCGGATACGGCTGAAACACGAAAAGAATTACTCGATATCGCTGCCGGGGCGATTAACGGCATCGAAAGTACTTTCAGCAGGCGGGGTATATCATGAACCGTAATCAAAATATATTAATTGTTCTTGTTTTGCTTTTTTCTGCAGGTATCATACGGGCGGAGACTCCGGAAGATATATTCAACCGCGGCAATGAAATGTACAGGGCCGGCAAATATCAGGAATCAGTGAAAGAATATGAACGAATACTTAATGAAGGTTACACCAGCGCGGAGCTTTATTATAATCTGGGAAATGCTTATTACAGGAACCGGCAGCCTGCCAGGGCTATACTTTCATATGAACGGGCAGCGCGGCTGGAGCCGAACGATCCCGATATAAATCACAATCTAAGGCTTGTATATTTAAAAACAGTCGACCGTATCGAACCGGTGCCTGAGATGTTTTTTATACAATGGATGCGGGCTGCGGGTTCGCTGATATCCCCGTCAACAATCAAATTTCTTTTTATTCTTAGCTGGATACTGCTATTCGGCTCGCTGGTTGTTATATATTTTGTATTACAGCCGGATATTATGCGTATTTCCAGGATAGTTTTTTTTGTATCATTTGTATCGGTTTTTATATGGGCAATAATGCTGGGTATTCAGACATTTCAGGAAACAACAAAGGATAAGGCCGTCATAACTGCACAGGTTGTTACCGCAAAATCATCTCCCGATGTCAACAGCCTGGATGCATTTGTTATTCATGAAGGCATAAAAGTGAAGCTGGACGATTCCGTTGCGAATTGGGTAAAGATTACACTTGCCGACGGAAAAGTGGGGTGGATTCCTGCCGACCAGTGCGAACGAATCTAACCTGAATTATGAATATCCGTGTTTAATACTTTTAATGCAGGAACATAGCCCTGCTGTATTCATATCACCATCGGAATAATTCAACAGCTTTATATCATACAAACCAAAAGGTGGCGTTTTAAGGATGCCTTCCAGAAAGCAATGTTTCCGGTAGATTTGTTTGAAGCTAGTGCCACTTCTCAGAAATAATCTTGTGTTTTATAAGCAAGGTTTATCAGATATGGCACTAGTGCTCGTTTCATTACCATGGTTAAATTAATTAAAATGCAATACTACTTATAGGAAACGGCGCCAGCTATGATTTGTAGATAGCTTGTTGACAACTTTAATATATCCTCTTTTGCGAAGTTGTCTGCAATTTAGAATAAGATTGACTTCGACATTAGATTAGGACAGCCGTATGATTCATTATACGGTGAAGATGTGTTGGGCAAAAAAAAGGAAATAAAGAAACACTAATATTATGCCGTTCCTATGGAGCTTGTTATTAATTTTTTAAATCGAATTCTATAGATATTCTGCTCCTGACGGAGCTTGTAAGTAAAGCATTATAGTCCCGTAGGGACGTAATATCTATAGTTGTAATAAAGAAGAAAAATAAACCCCGTAGGGGCGAAATATTCCTCGCCATCGAAT
>JAFGLB010000054.1 GCA_016928255.1 Bacteroidota bacterium | reverse complement strand
TGTTTATCTTTAAGAGCGAATTCAAGTGCGGATTTAACTGCTTCGTCAAAAAGTATTGTCTGCCTGATAGCCTCTTCTTCGTTGTTGTCGTGGCAAACCCAATCGATTAGACTGCCTTCAACCATTAAAAAAAAGCCGCCGCTGTCGCGATTAAGAAGCTCAATTGCTTTCTGAGTCATTTCGGCCAGACTTGGCTCCGGCGGTTTTGTAGTCAATTCATTAAGTTGAAACAGCCCGAGAATAAAATTACCCTTTACTGCTGCCAATTCTTCTTTTGCTTGAACATATGAGTAACCGATTTCCTTTGCTTTATTTATCAGGTTGATGTCGTCCTCTCTTTCACTGTTGCGCTCGGATTGAGGTATAAAAAATGCTCTGCCGCCTCCTAAAAGGACATTGACTTTGTTTTCCAGAAGCTGAGAAGCTATCGTTATTTCATCGTCTCTGGATTTGACATGAGCCGCAAAAGCTGCGGGTGTGGCATTTGTAATAGGGGATGTGACTACAAGACCTGTTGACATTTCCCTTTCTTTGCATGCTTCAAGAATAGTTTTTAATTTGTTTCCGGCCGGATCAATCGCTATTAATCCGTTGTTCGTTTTGTACCCTGTAGACAGGGCAGTCCCGCTGGCTGCGGAGCAGGTTATCAGTCTGTTTGCAGAATGTGTTCTCACCAGTCCGGTAACCGGCATTTTTTCCATGTCCAATTTACCGCCTGCTCCCAGGGCGCCAATACGGGCAGAAGCTACCTGCGTTAATCCCATTCCGTCGCCTATCATGAAGATTACATTCTTTATTTGAGAATCGGGCAGCAGGGGATAATAAACTGTATCCGTTTCTGAGAAAGCACTGTTTAAAAGAAAAAGGCATATAACTGTTAGTACCGCTAAAAATTTAATTGCTTGGTTTTTTTTCATAACTTTTCTTTTTTTGTTGGAGATAATAAATCCTATTATAAAAAGATAAATGCAACACGGTAATTATTTTTCTTATATTTGAATTTACATATCAGCTGTCTTTTTTTTAATTTATTCAATATAAGATAAACTTGGTTTATTTGAAAAATTATATTTTGTATTGAAGAGTGTATTCGTGTTTAAAAGAATACTTCCGTTCATAGCTCGATTCGTTGTTGAACTTGTTCGCCTCCATTTTCTAATTCGCTGTTTCCCGCGAAAAGTGCTTCCCTCGAAAAAATAATTCGGTGTTTATGACAGTTATGAAACTCATTTGAAGCGATAGAAGTAGGCCGCTGCTCGATGGGTTGTAGATCGTAAAGAACAATTGAATGAAGTAGATCAAGTCAACCGGTTCGAGATTGCGATCAATACAGTAATAAGATTAATATTTTGAAAAATGAAACCGGCCGTCGTTCAGCAAAATGCTGTTATCTCGGTCCTGTAGTTTTTAATTATTTGTCTTTTCTTTTATAAAAAACCCCTCTTTCTTGCCTAACCGGTTCAATTTTGTTTTCTGATTCTAAAACATCAAGATATTTATTAATTTCGTTGATATGCATTCCCAATATTTTTGACAGGTCGTCGGTTGTACATGGTCTTCTTGCTATGGTCTCTATTATGGCTGTTTCTGCGTCCTTTCTGTACGACTGTATGTTCTTTCTTTCTAACGATGCTGCAATTACTTCAACATTGTCCAATTTCCAGAAATTGATTACCCGCTGCAATTCTTCTCTTGTTGCTCCTCTCAAATTTTCTATCGTTCCCGGACGGTCTAAGGTATTTAATTGAACGGATTCGGGATTTATTTTTAATATTGCCTTTTTTAGCTCCATCAATTCAATATCGCTGTCATTGTATCCCGGAAGGATGAATATCTCAAGCCATATTTTTCCTTTAAAATCTTCCCTAAGTGCTATTAATCCTTGTATGTATTTGTCTATTGTTAAATTATCCGGCGGACGATTTATTTTTTTAAAAACATCTTCTGTCGCTGCGTCCAGAGAGGGAAGGATAACGTCTGCGTCTTTTATCGCATCCCTTACATTTTTATCGTAAAACAATGTTCCATTTGTTAAAACGGCGACAGGAATGCCGGGCTTATTTTGTTTTATAAATTGAAGAATTTCACCTATGCGAATATTTAACGTTGGCTCGCCGGAACCCGAAAAAGTGATATAATCAGGATCGGGATTGTTGGTGAAATAATTAGTTAGTTCTTCTTTTACCCTGTCGAACTTAATGTATTCTTTTCTGTCAAGTGTCAGTTTTGTTGTTTTCCCGACTTCACAATAAACGCAATCGAGCGAGCATACTTTTTTGGGAACTAAATCAACTCCTAAAGACATCCCTAATCGTCTGGAAGGTACGGGCCCAAACAAATATTTGTACATTGCAGCCTCTTTTTTTTATTAGATAGAGCCTATCCTATCTTGCTATGGATAATAAGGCAATAGCTTTGATTTTCTTATAATATAACTGATGTTTTAATAACAAGTAGAATTCCTGCTGTTACCAAGGATAACATTTTTTGTATCCAATAAATTCCCTCTCTCCTTATGAGAATACTAAATGCTTTCTATTCTCTCCTTTTTCTTTTTCTTGAATTATTTTGTCGATATTAGCATGGATAAGTTGAATTGCATCATATATAGTTGTTTTCCGCACAACTATACATACCAATTTTTTTGATAATCTTAATAGATTGGGACCGAAACTTTTACCTGCGACCCCATCCAATTCTTTCAGTACAAAAGCCGTAGATTTGGCCTTCCCTGGATCGCCGCGTTTTATCGATTCATCTTCTTTGTATTCAATATTATTTCTTTGTTCAACAAATTCTTCGTTATTATCTAAGAAACGATAGACGTGAAAATGCTTCGATTTGCCTACATGATCTTCTTTCAAGTTTATGCCGTCATCTGTACCAAAAGCTATTAATAATTCCATTAGTACCTCCTATATACTGGATGTTTTTTTCTCTACAGGGCATATATTCTTTTTTGAATATCAAATAATGAAAGTTCCCTATCCTTTTCTATATGCACAGAATATTCCGTTTGCTATAACTTCAGTTTTAATCACTTGCTTGAAAGAGCGTTCATCATCATGATAATCGCGGCTATAATCGTGATAATACCGGAAATAGTTTTTAGTTCTTTCGGTTTTGTTTTGAGAGCAATCTTACCACCCAGCAAGCCGCCTACAATTGCCACGGCTCCGCACGGAACAGCCAGCTCAGGATCAAACCCTCCGTGCAAGGCATTACCAATAAAACCAGTAAAGGCCGTAGCTGCCAACATGGCCGTCGCGGTGCCGACGGCGGTACGCATCGGCACGCCACAGCCGACAACCATCAACGGGACAAGAAATGAACCTCCGGAAATTCCAACCATTCCGGAAAAAAAGCCGGTTGCCAAAATCAACGGCACAGCTAACCATAAATTGACAACATACCTGCTCTCGCTTTCCATGATATTCCAATAACCAAAGCGTGAAATAGCAGTCTTCGATGCTTCTTTCTCCGGAAACAGCATCGCGGCTCCGGCAATACCTAAAGCAACGGACAGTACAATTGTTAGTGTTGTTCCGCTGAATAAATAGGCTTCGAAGCCCCCAATAAAAGCCATGAGAGAATTCAGTCCGCCGAAAAAGAAAACCAGAGGCCATGACAGTGCCTTGGCTTTTCCAAAAATCAGCGCTCCTGATAACGCGCTTGCAACCAGAATGAACTGACTTGTTGTGGAAGCCGTATGGATCGGAATACCGGAAAAGACAAGAGCGATCACATAAAAGTTGCCTCCGCCGCGTCCGCTCATGATCATAACAACCGTAAGACAGAAAATTACGAGAACAATAAAAGCCGTGGCCATCTATTCTTCCCTTTTGTAGTTCTTTTCGCCTGCCTGAATAGAAGCTTTAAGCCAATTTTCCGGAGGTACAAAAGGGCAGGAGTAATCATTACTATAGGCACACCATGGATTATATGCTTTATTGAAGTCGAGAGTCCATTTTCCCTCGTTATAATCATCTTCAGGATTAAGGTCAATATATCGTCCGGCTCCGTATGTTTCTTTGCCGCTTGTCACATCACGAAAAGGAATAAATAGTCTTTCTTCTGCCGGATTGCTTTTATAAGCTTGAATCACGTATTCTTCGTTGTCTATCATAAACCTGAATTCTCCCCATCTCAGAAGCTCCCTCTCATTTTCCTGAGTGTCTTGCACGTTTATACTTTCTTTTTTTTCATGTTCGTGAAGAACAAGCTCGAACCTGTATTTGGGATCAGCAGAAAAATAGTTGAGCCCTTTAAACTTTATACGTGTTTCGAAAGGTATGGGCGATTGAAAATGCTGTCCAAAAAAAACATCTTTATTTTCTCTTTCGGACTCGAGATCCTTTTTCCATTCAGATATTTCCATGATCTTATCCTGATATTTAAGATAAAACCTTCGTCATAGTTGTTATTATGCAAAACTTTTTAAAATGATTCCTATTTATAAATATATGGTTGTATTTCATTCTGTTTGCTTTTTAGCAGGGAAGAGAAGCGACGCAGTTAATGCAAATAGTGCGTGAAAAAATACAAGTGTATATCCTGTCGGTAAATCTAATTGGTATGATACGATGATCGCTATAATATTAACAAAAATGCCGATGATCCAGGCGTTTATCAGTAATATTCCCTTATTGATTTTAAATGCAATATAAGCGGGAGCCACAAGAAGTGCAAATACGACGAGTACTCCTGCCAGGCGTACAGAACTCGTAACTGTAGCGGCGAACGACACAAAGAACAGCATGTCTTTCCAGATTCCTTTTAACCGGGGGTACAGAAAATAAAGAATCAAGCCAAGCCCCGTGTAGATAATCGCGGTTTCAATAATATCCTCGATTGGTGTAAACAGGATATCAGACGCCATAAGCCTGTCGAACATCTCTGTGCCATGGTATGATTTTGAAAGAACAATAAACACACCCGAAAGGCCGAATGCATACAGAAGGCCGATAAACGCTTCGTGCGATACAGTTCGCTTTGAGGCGAATGCGATTACAAGTCCTCCAAGCAAAGCAAAGGAGAGAGAAAGGGGATAGATAAACTGACCCTCGAGGAGCAAAACCGACAGCGCGGCGCCTAATGCCGCCATCTGGCCTATCGCGAGATCGGTAAATATTATCCCTCTTTTTATAATCTCAATTCCAAAAAAGGAATGTATTCCCAGTAAAACCACAGAGAGAAAAAAAGCTGAAAGAAGTATATCGGTCATTGCGTTATTCTCCTTACCATTTCATCGTACAGAGAGATTATTCCTTCGACTTCTTTTACGGATCCTATATCATGAGGAAATATAATCATTTTTATGCCTAGTTTTTTTGCAAGGTATTCTGATGCATCTTGAGGATTATAGACATCCTGGAGAATGAAGCGTATTTTTTCATGTTCTATTACTTTTTCGACATGCTCGATATGCTTTGTCGTCGGCGGAATACCGGGCAGAGGTTCTACGGTTTGTGCTATAATCAATCCGAATTTCTGTAAAAAATAATCGTAATTCTTATGGTACTCGACTACTTTTACGCCTTTCATTGGTTTCATTTTTTCTTCCCATTCTTTCATTTTCTGTTTCCAAGTTTTATTAAACTCGACAAAGTTTGATTGAAACAGAGAATTACTTTCCGGTTCGATTTCACAAAGCTTATCAGTAATCGCTTTTGCGATTAGAGGTATATTATCCGGATTCAGATGGAAATGAGGATTCCCTTCAGGATGAACGTCTCCTTGCTCCCTTGATACATTTGCCGGCACGTCTATAAGATGTATGTAAGTAGAGAGGTCGAGGAATCCTTTTTCCCCCGGTTGAATATTGCCATTGTTTGCCTGTTTTAGAATCGGCGGCAGCCAGCCGATCTCGAGCTGTGCTCCGTTAATAACAAGAAGATCGGCTCTCCGTAATTTTGAAATATACGATGGTTTTGGAATAATGACGTGCGGGTTGTAATCTCCCCTTGCAAGCGGAATAACCCGAACACGATCAGTACCTATTTTTTCTACGATATCCGCAATGTAAGGATAGGTTGCCACGACTTGTATGCGTTCAGAAGCAGCTATTTGCACATATAGAAAACAGGTTATAATAAAACAAATTAATTTCATTGGTATCTCCTTGTATAAGATTTAAAAAGAATGTGCGCCATGAGCGCCGATAGCTATATTAAGTTGAAGAATAAGTTCAGTATAGGGTTTATAAATTAGCCCGCTCGAAGTTTGCAGATATTTGCTTCTATCGTGATTTAACTGCAGCCGGAGTCTTGAAAACTCGGTTGGAAGGTACTCTACCATTGCCGAATACCGATCGGGATTATCAGGAAAATTCTGACTTGTGCTTCCGATGAAAACGTCGTTGAGATTCAACAGGTCGTATCTTACACCGGCTCTCCATCTGAGACCTAGTTTAGCAATGAGTTGAGAATAAAAACCGGACTGCTTTTTTTCCAGAGAGTATCGTTCAACAGTAAAAGAAGTATCACGGCTGTATAATGAACCATCCGTCAGGCGGTATATGTACTCACTCTGAAAAGAAATGTATTGTATTGCGTCTATAATGTATTTTACCGTTAGATCACCGCAAAGGATATCTGTAGATGCATCAATGGCCGTTCCTTCGCCAGCCGCTGCGGAATAGTCGTCATCCATTCTGGTTTTCCCATGAGCATACGACAAACCGAACAATACTACTGCTTCTTCTATATCGAAGGATGATCGTGCGTAACCGACAATCAGGCCTGGATTTTCGCTCTCATGAATATTTACAATTCTATTGACATCGTGGAAACCGGAAGTGCCGAAGCTTGCTTTATTTTCTCCCATCAGGATCTCAGTGCCTAACATGAGGTAGATATCTGTCGGAGCTACCCATGTCATGCGTGCTCCGAGCTCATTTAATCCTTCTTCGCCGAAGAAAGCATTTAAAACCAGCGGGCGTTCGGCAAAGTCTAAATAATGCGTATGCTGTTCGTTCAATCTGCCGAAGCTAGACAGGAATTTTCCTGCCTTAAGCTGAAAGCCGTACGGCAATTTTCGTGTAGTGATATATGCTTCTTCCAATCCTGCATGTTCCTCCGCTACGTGGAGCACGGCAAAGAGGTCGAAGTATGGATCAACGATGGAATAAAACGAAATTTCACCATAGTTAAGATTAAATCCTTTGCGGGAATTCATACTGCTGTGATCTTGACTTTCTTCGTTATGGTGGCGTGTCAATCCCGGCATGTGAAGTTCTGAGAACACATTATTATTCATATCGCGCGAAACCCAAGAGAAATCAACAATCATAGAGATATCCGGCACGAACTTCGATTGGCTGAATGGAGAACCGGCTTTTGTTTGAGATTCGAGTGAATTATCCTGCCCCATTAACGAAGAGAACGGAGCGATCAGTGTGATAAGAAAAATGCAAAGAAATTTCATTTCGATCCTCTAAAAGTGTATAAAATAATGCAATCAATATATATTGTCTGTTTAACGGCAATGATTATTGTTGTATAAAATCATATTAACCGGTGATTTTCTTATGTAAAGAAAGCCGGATTGTTTAAAATTTTTTTACTGATTCAGAAGTGTTGAGGCGGAGCGTGCGAAGAACAAACGGTTTTTTGAGATGGATCTGTAACTCTATCGTATTGAGTATTTATAAGTGCCGGTACAGGTTTGTGAAATATATTACAATAAACCGCAGGTGAGAGTGTTATACAAGAGGAAGATAAAGAATGTTTAAATGCACAAAAAGGACAATTATTGGAATCTTCATTGGAATATTCATTGGAATGATGAGTATGAAATGAAGCGATTGTGATGCTTGAAAGCAGTATGGCAAGCATCAACAGTGGAAGGTAATGTTTCACTTGAAGAATAAATTTGGAAAGATCATTTTTCATATCAATACTAAAATATGGTTACTTTTTACAATTGTCAAGATATAATGAGAAAACCGAAAAATTCTTAGTACCATACTGAAACGTGCAAACCATTTCATTTGTTCCCGAACGCAGTTTTTTATTAATAATATATTTATAGAGATGTGTAAATGTGTGTCTTTACTGAGACAATAAAATCATTAAGATTATTTCTTCGTTATTTAAGTAAAAGAAGTTTTTTGTTTCAATCCAGTTTCCGGATTGTATATTCTGATTATTAGTCGGAACGATATCTTGTCGTGTACTCCGGTGAATCTGACGGCGTTCGGTCCAAAAGCATATATAATAACAGGTACTCCGGTATGCTCGTGTGTAAGCCATCCAATATCCAGATTTTCACCGT